>CBFCYP010000141.1:0-8394 GCA_965602185.1 uncultured bacterium | reverse complement strand
GCCGGCGGCAGTCTTTCCAGCGATAATGTCTACTGCTATCCCAATCCTGTTAATCCCGATCTGGAGCAGACGACTCTGAGATACAGTTTGGAGAGAACCTCGGAAGTAACAATTAAAATTTACGATACCGGCGGGAATCTCGTGCTAACTTTGATGGATGATGTCCAACAGCTCGCGGGACAACAATTAAGCGCCGCATGGGATGGAAGAAATGGTGAGGGAGATATGGTTTCAAACGGCGTCTATTTCTTCATTATAGAAACGTCTGAGGATGAACGCGCGGTTGGTAAAATCGCGGTCTTAAGATAAAGGAGACGGTAAAATGAGATACGTTATCGCAATTTGGACAATATTGTTTCAAATATCATTTTCGTTCGCCTGTTTTGCCGAAGACGAAAGCGGAGGCAAAGCCGGGGCATTCCTGGATATCGGAATCGGAGCCCGGGCTATAGCCATGGGAAAAGCATCTTCAGGAATTGTGAGCGACGGCACGGCGTTGTTCTGGAATCCCGCCGGACTGGTCCAGGCCGATAAAATGGAAATCTCCGCCATGCACGCGTTTATTTTCGAGGATCGCGCGATCAATTACGCCGCCTTCACATATCCGATGTCCGGACATTCCCTCGGCGCGGGATGGATTCGATACGGCATCAGCGGCATACAGGAAAGAGACAATACCGGACAGCTAATAAGCGAATTTTCCGATTCCGAAAATCTCTTTATGCTCGGTTACGGCAGATCTTTATTGTCGGATGCCTACAAATCCATCAGCCTGGGGACAACGGTAAGGTTTTATTATCATTCACTGTTTGGCTATCATGCCAGCGGCTGGGCGGCGGATTTCGGCGCGCTATTCACATTAAATGAGCAGGATTTTGCCAAAAATCTAAATCTTTCGATTGTCGTGCAAAATATCGGGGGCGACATCAAATGGAATACTCCGGGCAACCTTGAGGAAAATATCCCGACTTCATTCAGATTCGGTTCGTCGGCCGAATTAAACAGTCTGCCGATTACTTTTGCTTTAGATCTGGAGAAGCAGGAGGATAGATCCCTCAGATTTCATTCGGGTCTGGAATATGTATATGATTCGATTTTACCGCTCCGAATAGGGTTCAGCCATAAATATCTCTCGGCCGGAATCGGATACATAATGGAAACCGGAAAAACCGATATTATCTTCGATTACGCTTTTACCGACGATCAGATTTCTGATAAGGGATTGCATTTCTTTTCTATCGGTGTCAGATTTTAGCCGGTAACATTTTTACTTTTTATTTTTACAGGACAAGTCTCTAATTTTATCAGGATTCTAAAATAAAAAAGGGCCGATTTAATATCAGCCCTTCTTAACCCCTGTTTTCCTGAAAAAAACAAATTAGCGGGTTGAATTCTTACTCAATTAATTTCTTGTCCTTTGATTTGATCGCACGATCCCTGGCTATATCTTTCAAACCATCTCTTATCATCTGTATACGCGCTAATTCCGGCGGCGGGCAATCCGGACAGGGCATGGGAGCGGCGCCGCCCTTGAAATAAGCTACCCCATAGGTGATATCGAGCCCGTTGTAGGAACAACTGGCGTTTACATCCCCGGAGACATACCAGGTGTTGCCGGGAGTGCACTCGCATTCATACAGGGGAGCCGGACCGCCTTTGAAAAAGGCTACGCCGTAGGTAATATCCAATCCGTTATAGCTGTCGCTGGCGTTTACGTCACCTACCACGTAGTCGCATCCGGAGCCCCCGCAACCGTAACCTATTTCGGCGGTTATTTCCAGGGAGTCAAACTCTCCGCCGGTTGCCACCAGGGAATCATTAAGAAATATGTTGTAATAGCCGTTGCCGTAATCACAGCAGATACCGTCCGCGGCGTCATCGTAGATCACAAAATCATAACAACCGGTATCTTCAATACAGACATATTCGACAAACAGCATATTTAGACCGTTGTAAGGCCCGCCGGATCTAACAACATTTGACGTTCCGCTTTCCAATACCTCCCACGTGGTCTCCCAGGGATATTCGTCGGTCATTATCTGGATTACTATGCTGTCTTCCGGACATCCCCCGCACGGCGGATAGAAATCAGCGCAGGTACCGTCAATAATAAATCGCATATTCGGACCCTGGCAACTATCCTGTTCAACATTTTCATTGCATTCCGCCAGATCGTCATCACAGCACGCGCCCGTTATGGTCGGGCAACCGTTACCAACGTATGGAACTATCGCGGAATCTCCCATAAAACTGTGATTCGATGCTATCGAATCGGAATTCAAATATAGTTCATAGTAACCGGGTATGATCAAACCATCACCGTAACTATCGTAAATCGTGAATTCGTAACACTCCACGGAATCCACGCAGACCGTATCAACATATAAATTATACGCAATGGAATAAGGTCCGCCCGAGGCTACCGTCGTTCCGGCGGTGTCCCGCAAAACCCAGGTGGTCTCGTCGGGGTACTCATCTGTCATAATGTGCACCTGCAGTTCGTCCTCGGGACAGCCGCTAATGGCGCCGCACGGTGGATTCAGATCGGCGCAAGACGTAAAGGGGGCAAAACGGACCGAACAGCTATCCTGCAGAACATCCTCTTCACATATCCCGGTGGAATCATCGCAACAGGCGCCGCGGATCTCGACAACGGTATCGCCCGCGATCCTTACCAGGTAGAAATCGGACGGGTAACTGAATGAAGCCGAATAACCAAGGGCGATAAATCCGCCATCCCCGGTCTGTTTTATCGAAAAACAATAATCGTAATTGTAACCTCCGTAGGTTCTTTCCCAGCTTATATTACCGCTGGTGTCGGTCTTAATAACGTAAAAATCTTTCTCCCCGGCGCCGAAGGATTCGGTGCGGCCGCCCATGATATAACCGCCGTCTGACGTTTGCCAGGCCTCCTGGTCCATCTCGGCATTTGCCCCGCCATAAGTCCGTATCCATTGAGGGTTTCCGTTAGAATAGGTTTTTATCAGGTAATTATCGGCGCTTCCGGCGCCAAATGAAAAGGTGTAACCTGCGATGATATATCCTCCGTCGCTCGTCTGCTGGACAGTATTTCCGCCGTCACTACTGGCACCTCCAAAAGTCTTCGTCCACAACGTATCGCCGTTGGCATCGGTTTTTACCAGCCACACATCGGAGCTTCCTACCCCAAAAGACTGCGTTTTCCCTGTCAGGATAAATCCGCCGTCCGATGTCTGCTGCACGCCGTAACCATCCTCACGGGCGGCACCACCGTAAGTCCTGGCCCACAGCGTGTCGCCGAAGGAGTTTGTTCTCAACAACCACATATCATAATTACCAGCGCCGAAAGAACTGGTTCTACCTACTACAACATACCCGCTATCGGCCGTCTGACGTACACAAAAACTCTTTTCCCAGTTGGGCCCGCCATAAATCCGTGTCCATAGAGAATCCCCCGCAGAGTCGATTTTCATCAGCCATATGGATGAGGTTTCGGTCGCAGTGGAAGATGTATGCCCGGTAACGATGTAACCTCCGTCAAAGGTAGGGTAGATATCCCACGCTATTTCTTCCCTCCCCCAGCCGTAAATCTTGGTCCACAGCGTATCACCCCAGCCGTTTGTTCTCACAAACCAGAAATCAGCGCTCCCCGCGCCATAGGAGGCCGTCATTCCCACCGCCAGAAATCCGCCGTCCTCGGTCGGCGTAACTGAGTAACCCTGTTCCCAGAGGTTGCCGCCGTATATCCTGGTCCATAGCGTATCGCCCGGGTTCTGGGACATGACGGTAAGAGAAAATATAAATATCACAACAGGCACCGCGAGTACCGATTTTAAGCCAATGCCTTTTAGCATTTTTCCGTTCATGGTTTTTATTCCTTTATTTAGCCCTCATGTGTAAAAAAAAACGGGGGCTTTTAAAGCCCCCGTGTCGACCTGCTCTTATCTTTGCTTTTTAATTTTTTTCACATAGTTTTTAGTCTTAAGATTATCCAGGTAGTCCTTTATCAGTTTGTTGGAATCCGATGTTACGCTAACCGCGGGATTCGGAGGACAATCCGGGCAGGGCATGGGAGCGGCGCCGCCCTTGAAATAAGCTACCCCATAGGTGATATCGAGTCCGTTGTAGGAACAACTGGCGTTTACATCCCCGGAGACGTACCAGGTGTTGCCGGGAGTACACTCGCATTCATACAGGGGAGCCGGACCGCCTTTGAAAAAGGCTACACCGTAGGTAATATCCAGCCCGTTGTAACTGTCGCTGGCGTTTACGTCACCTACCACGTAGTCGCATCCGGAGCCCCCGCAGCCATTACCGAATTCAACCACGGTATCCACTGCGCCATATTGACCCCCGGAATCCACCATAGCCCCGTTAAGATAGATTCTGTAATAACCTATCCCGTAATCGCAGCAGATTCCATCTCCCTCAGCATCAAAGATATAGAAATCATAGCAACTATCAGGATCGGCACAGTAATAGTATTGATAAAGCGAGTTGTAAGCGTCAAGCGGCCCGCCTGAAACTACTATATAGCTGGTACCGCTTTGGGTTAGAGCCCAGGTTATCTCTAGCGGATAATCGTCCGGCATAATCTCTATTAGTATTTCGTCATTTGGACATCCTCCGCAGGGAGGATTTAAATCGCTACACTGGCCATCCGCTAAAAATCTCATTTGTGATCCCTGGCAGTTCTGCTCTTCGATATTTTCATTACAATCGGCGGTGGAATCATCGCAACATGCGCCCAGAACCGGGCCGCAGCCGCTTCCCAGATGAGATACGGTCAAGGATTCCGCGCAGAACGTATTATTGTGTACCAGCAGGCTATCATTGAGGTAGATCTCAAAATATCCGGGCGGAAATATGCCGTCGCCGTAATCATCATATATTGTAAAACCGTAACATCCTGTGGAGTCGGCACAGACAAAATTGGTAAATAGAGTGCTTGGCGCGCCCGTATAAGGTCCTCCCGTCGCTATCACGCTATCCAGTTCGTCCCTCAATTCCCACGTGGTTTCTTCCGGCCAATCGTCGGTCATTACTCGAATTTCGAACATATCCTCGGGACATCCTCCGCACGGTGGATCGAAATCATCGCAGAATCCCCATTCTATAAACCGCCTGTTGCCACCCTGGCAATCGAACAGGTCGACGTACATATTGCATTCTGCAAGGGAATCATCGCAACAGGCCCCCAAACCGCCGCACCGGTTCCCCACGTAGGCGACGAACGCAGAATCGCTGTCAAAGTCGTAATCGGCCCCGACCAGCTGGGAGTTCAAATATATCTGGAAATATCCGGGGATAGTGATTCCGTTCCCGCCGGAGTCGTATATTACAAAATTATAACATCCGAGTGAATCCACGCAAACCGTATCTACGATAAGTGTATTGCTCTGACCGGGATATGGCCCGCCGGATGCTATCAGGCTGTCGTCTTCATCGGTAAGTTCCCAGGTGGTTTCTTCCGGGAAATTATCGGTCATAATCTGTACCTGAATTTCGTCTTCGTCGCAACCCGCACCCGTGCCCGGGCATGGAGGAACCATATCGACGCAGAGAGTATCGGGGGCAAACCTTGTGGAACATTCCGACTGCAAAACGTTATCTTCACAGATACTTGCCGTATCGTCACAACACGCGCCGCGGGGTTCGCCCTGCAGGCCGCTGTTTATAGCTAATAACCAGAAATCATACTCCTGGCCGGCCCCAAAAGATTTGGTTTCGCCGATAGCCATGAAGGTCGTGTCGTCGGCAATACAACCTCCCCATCCGTAGTCGTGACGATCGGTCCTGCCGTAAACTTCCTCCGAGATGGCCGTACCCTGAGAATCCGTTCTAATAACATATACGTCGAAATTGGTGGTGTATGTACCCGTTCCTCCAAAAATAACATACCCGCCGTCAATTGTCTGAGCGATTTCCCCGGCCCTCTGAGCGGTTGTCCTGCCGTAATTTTTCTGCCAGATAAGGCTGCCCGTGGGACTGACTTTCAATAAGTATATCCTTAACCCGCCGAAAGAATAACTCTCTCCGACGATCATGAAATCACCGTCCGAGTTTTCAATAACCGACCAGGCGATATCAGCGCTTGATCCGCCGAACGTGTTTTCCCACTCCACGCCGCCGGTAAAATTGGTTTTTACCACGTAAACATCCCCGGCACCCGACGCGTTAGTCTTACCTACGATAATATATCCACCGTCACTCGTTTGAATGGCATAATAGCCGAATTCATCGGTCGAGTTGCCGCCGTATTCCTCGTCCCAATCCAAATTCCCATTCGCGTAGGTTTTCACAAGATATGCGTTATAATGAGCCTGACCGACGCCCTGGTTGGTCCCGCCAAGTATATATCCTCCATCATTTGTCTGTTGGACCGAATAGCCGTAATCCGAATTGCTCCCTCCGAATGTCTTGGCCCACATGGTATCGCCGTTGGCGTCGGTTTTTAAAAGCCATACATCGTATTCGTTTATTACGACAGATGTGTAACCGATAACTATATATCCTCCATCGCTGGTTTGCCGAACGTCTTTCGCCACGTCCACATAAGGACCGCCGTAGTATTGGGTCCAGATCTGATTCCCGACCGAATCGGTTTTCACAAGCAGGAAATCGTAAAGGTTGTAATTGGGAATCACTCCCAAGCCGCATAGAATAAATCCACCGTCAGAAGTCTGGCTGACCGCTTCCCCAACGTCATGCTCGTCCATCCCGTAGACTTGAGTCCAGATAGTATCGCCGGGGGCTTGCGCAAAAAGCAATGCCGGCAATAACCACACCAAAGCAATCAGGTAAATCAAAGTAGAGCTTGTTTTTTTATTGTAGTCTTCCATTTTTTCTCCCGTATTTCATGAAAATTTAAAAAAACTAATAGATTTAAATGTTGATTAAAATAAACCTCCTTCTGTGTTCAATTAGCGGCCAACCATTATCTAAAGTTTTTTTCCATTTAGCGGTTCAAATCTCTTACGAAATTCAAAACGAAGCCCACATTAATATAGCAATATATCTCCATATAGGCAACAATAATTTTCGTTTATTTAATATTTTTCTTGTTATGAAGTTTTCTCATTTTATCATGGTCATTTTCCTGGAAATTTCGTTACCGTCAACTGACAGCCTGTAGAAATAAACGCCGGTAGAGTATTTTCCGCCATCCCATATAATCGAATAAAAACCTGCTTCCTGATTTCTATAAGATATTGTCTCTAAATAGCCTCCCAGCAAATTAAATACATCGAGGCGTACTTCAGCGGGCGAGGATATCTTATATTCAATAATGGTCCCAGGATTAAAAGGATTTGGGTAATTTTGATATAAAATAAACTCCCTCGGTACTTTTAAATCAATCTCCTGTACACCCAGAGGCTCCATATGCCCTCCGCCATAAGCGCCCATATCGCTGACGGTTGTACCCAGCCCCCTGGAGCAATCCAGTACTCTGTCATAAATCGAGGGATCTCCGGTGTCGATACCGGGAGAGTCAGCCGAATCTCCGCATAAAACGGACATTAAATGAAAATCAAACGCGGCGGGATTACGAAATAGCGGATCGATATCGATATTTCCCACGCCCGCCCAAACGGTATCCTGAATGTCACAATATGAAATTGCCGGGGAGGATTGATCATCACAATAAATCTCAAAACTGCCCGGCGCATAATCGCCCCAGCAGATTGTGTTCGTCACCTGAGCATCGGATATGTGAAAGTATATACCTCCCCCCGAATTGAAGGCGACATTACCATAAATGATGTTGTTCACGAAAATCGCGTCCGAATTCCAAAACTGGATACCTCCCCCGCTGAAATATGCCGTATCCTCCACAATAATATTGTTGGCAATCAAGGCAGCGGCGTGCGCGCAAAAGATCCCGGCGCCGTACGATGAAGAGTTTGCGCTGATAAAATTATTGCCGATAAACGGTGTTACGTCAACACCGAGAATATGTATGCCTCCGCCGTAACCGCCGTTATCGGTTGTATTTCGGATTATTACGTTGCCGCGAATAATAGCGTTACTCTCAACGCAGTATATTCCTCCTCCGTACATGATACTGCCGTTATCCGTAACTATATTATTCAGAATCTTCGGATCGGAATCATAACAATGGATACCGCCGCCGCTTCCCCACCAGCCGTTCCGCAGAGTAAAGCCGATCAAAACAGCGGCGCTATCCTCTCCGTTTTCAATCGTCACCACCGATCCGTATCCCCCTCCGTCAATGATTGTCGAAGAAATATATGAAGTGTCACCGGTTGTGAAAAACATCGAACCCACCGTAATGTTAAGACCGTTGAAATTTACGTTCTCGTCATAAACTCCAGGCTGAACCAGAACCGTATCACCCTCTACGCAGAAGTTAATGCCTTGCTGTATGGTAGCGTAATCATCGGGGATATTAAT
>CBFCYP010000140.1:0-8438 GCA_965602185.1 uncultured bacterium | reverse complement strand
TCGGCCTTTTTTATCGGCAATGGGTTATTTTCAAACGCGGATGACGGAGTTCATTTTCATGACAGCAGTTGTCGGATCAATATGCAACTTAAATGATATGATAAGGTTACGGTAACATGCCAAGGCAAATTAGAAGACTATAAACAAATACGGGATTAGGAATAAATATGACGGAGATGCAAAGAACCATAAAAACAAAAGCCTCCCTTTCAGGGATCGGGCTTCATACCGGCGTGACTACCACCATCACTTTTAAACCGGCGCCCATTAATCACGGAATAACATTTGTCAGGACCGATCTCGAAGACTGCCCGGAGATACCGGCCGATGTCGATCATGTGGTGGATCTGCAAAGAGGTACCACTCTCGGTACGGACAATATTAAAGTACATACGGTGGAGCATGTACTGGCAGCGCTGGCGGGATTGCAGATTGACAACATGAAAATCGAGCTTACCAATTCCGAGCCGCCCGTCGGGGACGGGTCGGCCTGGCCCTACGTAGAGGCGATTAAAGAGGCCGGAATTGTGGAGCAGGACGCTCCCAAAGATTTCCTCAATATCGATACCCCCATTGCCTATTCCGAAAAGGAAAGGGGGGTGGACCTGGTTGTGCTGCCCTCCGACCGGTTGAGAATCACCTTTATGGTCGATTATAAAAATCCGGCGCTGGGAACCCAGTATACCTCTCTGGTGGACCTTGACGAGGAGTTCGTGGAGGATTTTTCAAAAGCGAGAACGTTCTGTTTTTTGACCGAGGTCGAGCAGCTTCTGAATGCGGATCTTATTAAAGGGGGGGGCCTCGACAACGCCGTCGTGATCATAGACGAGAAATTGACGGACGAGCGCGCTCAGAACCTTCAGGATAGATTTAACGAAAAAAGAAAAGTCTTCGCGGGCAAGTCGGGTATTCTTAACGATACCCCATTGCGGTATTATAACGAGCCGGTGCGGCATAAAGCCCTGGATCTTCTGGGCGATTTATTCCTGATAGGTGTCCCGTTGAAAGCGCATATCCTGGCGGCGCGTTCGGGTCACGCGGCCAACGTGGCGTTGGCTAAAAAGATAAGATCGATTTATCAGAAACAGCTGATTTCCAGCAAATACCAGAAAGGTAAGGCCACCGGCGAGTTCCTTCTGGATATTAACGCCATCCTGAAAATAATGCCTCACCGATATCCGTTTTTGATGATCGACCGGGTGCTGGATATCGAGGGTTCCTCTAAGATAGTGGCGATTAAAAACGTTACCATGAACGAGCCATATTTCCAGGGGCATTTCCCTGGTCAGCCGGTTATGCCGGGGGTCATGATAGTTGAGGCTATGGCTCAGACCGGCGGCTTATTGCTTTTAAATACCATCGATGATGCGGATAAAAAACTCGCCTATTTCATGGGTATCGACGACGTGAAATTCAGAAAACCGGTTATCCCCGGAGATCAGCTCCGGATGGAGGTGGAGATGCTCAGCTTCAAGCGTTCCACCATAAAAATCGCCGGCAAGGCGTTTGTTGACGGTAAGCTGGTGGCGCAGGGAACCTTCATGGCCGTTGTAGTGGACAGGCAGAAATAGAGGTGGGTAGATGATACAGCATCCAACGACTATAGTCTCATCAAAAGCGCAAATCGCCGAGGACGTTCAAGTCGGGCCATATTCGATTATCGAGGATGACGTTGTTATAGGCAAAGGCACCGTTATCGATTCGTCGGTTTCGATAAAGAACGGCGCGCGAATAGGCGAGAATGTCAAAATATATCATGCTGCCGCGATTGCGGGACCGCCCCAGGATTTGAAATTCGCCGGCGAGAAAACCGAGCTTATTGTTGGCGACAATACGATTGTTCGGGAATTCGTTACCATGAATCGCGGCACCGCTGCGCACGGTAAAACGGAGATCGGCAAAAACTGCCTTTTTATGGCCTACTCTCATGCGGCCCACGATTGCATTATCGGAAATAATGTCATAATAGCGAATTCGGTGCAAATGGGCGGGCATGTTGAGATAGGGGATTATGCCATAATAGGCGGAGCCACGGTTATTCATCAATTTTGCCTTGTCGGAGAACATTGCATGGCAGGGGGCGGATTCCGTATCACGCAAGATATTCTGCCTTATTCTTCCGTCGCCGGATATCCTCTCCGCTGCCTGGGTTTGAACTCCATCGGCCTGCAAAGACGGGGATTTTCGCCGGAAACTATAGCGACTTTAAAAAAGCTGTTTCGCCTGCTTATGTCCAAAAAGCTCAATACCAGCCAGGCGTTGGCGAAGATCGACGAGGAGATCGAAAAAATTCCCGAAGTGGTAAGAGTCCTTGAATTCATAAAAAGAAGCGAACGCGGGATTGTTAAGTAGATCATATGCCAGTTAAAATCGGTCTTATAGGTTGCGGCCATATGGGACGTTTCCATGCCGCCAGATTGTCCGAAAACAATAACGCGGAGTTTATCGGCTGTATGGATACGGTTCCCGAGAAGGCTGAAAAGATCGCGTCGGAATATGGAATTGAGAAATTCGATTCCATCGATTCCATGCTGGACCGTGTCGATGCCGTAAGTATCGCGGTTCCCACTACGGAACATCTGAAAGTCGCCTCGAATTTTCTGAGCCGTGGCATATCGGTTTTGCTGGAAAAACCGATATCGCACGATATTGAATCCGCCGAAAAAATTGTGGAGCTGGCGGAATCGAATCGAGCCGTTTTACAAATCGGGCATTCCGAGAGATTTAATCCCGCATTTCTTGCGGTCGAAAAAGGCATCTCCGAACCCAAGTTTATCGAGACCCACCGGCTGGCTCCCTTCAAAGGCCGGGGCGACGACGTGGCGGTCATTCTCGATTTGATGGTTCACGATCTCGACCTGGTTCTGGCCTTGACGAAATCCTTTCCGGAAAAGATCGAGGCGGCGGGGGTGGCCGTGATAACCGACAGCATCGATATAGTGAATTCAAGGTTAACGTTTCCCGATGGATGCGTCGCCAATATTACCGCCAGCAGAATCTCCGTAAAAGAGATGAGAAAACTGCGGGTATTTCAAAAATCGGGATACACCTCCATAGATATGGCTAAAAGGGAAGCCGAGCAATACGCGGCGGTATCGACCAATGATAAAGATTATAAGGACGCCCCGATTTTCGGCAGGTTTCATCTTCCCGACGGCCGCGCGGTGGTGAGGAGATCCGTAGAAATCCCCTCGGGCGATAACTTATCGTATGAAATCGAATCGTTTATAGGCGCCGTTTTAGGCAAGCATCCGCCCGTAGTCTCCGGTCGCGATGGTTTAAATGTGCTGAAGGTAGCGGGCGAAATAGAAGAACTCTGTAAAGAGTATCGCGAAAAGATTTGAAACGGTCCATACTTATCATAGCCGGCGAAGCCTCCGGCGACAATGTGGGCGGTCTGCTTTGCGAGGAATTGAAGAAACTTCGGGCCGACCTGCGACTATTCGGACTGGGGGGCGACCGGATGAAGCGATCGGGAGTCAAGGTCTTGTATCATATAAATCGACTGGCTTTCCTCGGTTTCTGGGAAATAGTCAGGCATATCCCGTTCATGCGTTCCGTCGAGAGGAATTTACTGCTTGAAACAGATAGAAAAAGACCGGACCTGGCAATATTAATAGATTATCCCGGTTTCAATCTTCGTTTTGCCCGAAAATTAAAAGCAAGAGGGATTCCGATCTTATACTATGTCAGCCCGCAGGTCTGGGCCTGGGGAAGGAAGCGGATTGGGAAAATAAAAAGCCTGGTTGATAGAATGATCGTTGTTTTTGAATTCGAGAAAGAGCTTTATGCTCGGGAAGGGATGGAGGTCGAGTGGTATGGCCATCCCCTATTAGATATTGTAGAACCTCAACTGGAAAAATCAGCCTTTTTTAAAAGAGCCGGCATAGCGGAGGATCAAAGATATATCGGGCTTTTTCCCGGATCGCGCCTGCAGGAGATTATAAGGATTTTACCCGTGATGAGGGACGCCATTAGGATAATCGGCTCGACCGGGACGGCTCTAATCGGTATCGTGGGCGGCGCCCCGGGAATCGAAGAATCGGTTTACAGGAATATAATCGGTGATGATTTCCCGTTGATGAAAAACATGACTTACGATATTATGGCCAACGCCGATTTAAACCTGGTGGCATCGGGCACGGCAACCCTTGAATGCGCCATCCTGGGAAAACCGTTATTTGTTTTATATAAGACCTCACCGTTAACTTATTTAATCGCCAAAAATCTAATTAAGATTTCGGATATCGGACTGGTTAATGTCGTGGCGGGGAAAAGGATTGCCCCCGAGTTTATTCAATCCTACTGCGGTGCCGATAATATAGCGGCCGAGATTTCGGACTATTTTTCGAATGAAGGTTACAGGGAGAAAATAGCGGCCGACCTGGAAAATGTGCATTTGAAACTGGGCGAAAAGGGCGCGTCTAAGAAAGCTGCGGAATCAGTTTTGAAGATGCTGTTTGACGCTAAGAATTGACATCAAATCAAAATCGATATAATATCTAATATATGAATCAGGATTTTTCAATCAAGCAGAGAATCATGCTGTTCCTGGCGTCGTTTCTGGGGCCGATTATACTGCTTCTTTACGGATTTACCTGGAGAGTAAAATGGAGCGGGATGGATGAGCTTAAGGAAGCCAGGAAAAAATCTGATAAAATCCTATACGCTTTCTGGCATTCGAGGCTTCTGGGATTATGTTATACCCACAGGTTTCGCCGGATCGGCATTATGGTCTCGAAATCGTTTGACGGCGAATGGATCGCGAGGCTGGTGATGAGACTCGGCTACAAGACATACCGCGGCTCTGCGAGTAAAGATGGTGCCACCGGCCTTCTGGAGATGATGAGGGACCTGCCCGAGGGGGATCTGGCGCTTTCCGTCGACGGGCCTAAAGGACCGGCTGAAAGAGTCAAACCGGGCGTTATAACATTGGCGTCAAAAGCGGGATTTCCCGTGGTGCCCATAACAATTATGGCCGAAAAAATGTGGCGGCTCAATACCTGGGACGGGTTTATGGTCCCGAAACCGTTTTCAACCATCACGGTTTTGTGCGGCCCGCATATTGAGGTGCCGGCGGATATCAACAAGGACGGCTTAAAGAAATACAGAATGGAAATCGAAAAAGCGATAACGGATTTAGGGTAATATGTTATTTATATACAGACTTCTTTTTATACTTATAGTTACAATAGGAGCGCCTTTTCTTCTAATTAAGGCGCTTGCCGGGCGCCATGGAATCAGAGAGAGGCTGGGCTATATCGATAGAAGAAAATCGAACACGAAACTATACTGGTTTCATGCCGCGTCGGTGGGGGAGCTGAAGATTCTGTCTCTGGTCATACCCAAAATTAGAATAAAAAATCATGATATAAATTTCGCGGTATCCACCACCACGATAACCGGGAAAGCGATGGCCATGAAAATATTCGGGGATTATGCGACGATATTCCTCCATCCGGTTGAACTCAAATCGGCTGTTCTGAGAACGATCAAAAGGATAAAGCCGGAGAGAGTGATAGTGGTGGAAACGGAGTTGTGGCCGCTTGCGCTCAGGGTCGCCCTGCACCAGGGCGTGAAGCCGTATTTAATAAACGGCAGGATATCAACGAAATCCTTCGGGTGGTATAAGATTTTCAGGCCGCTGTTTGTTCCCGTATTACATAGATTTGAGAAGGTGATCGTACAAACAACTCAGGACGCGGAAAGATATGAAAAACTCGGCGCAGAAAACATATCTATCGTCGGAAATATTAAATATGATCAGGTCTTAAATGGAGATAAAATAAAACCGCCTGATATTAATTTCGACAATAATGATAATCTCAGGTTTGTCGCCGGTTCTCTGAGAAAAGGAGAGGATGATATCTTGATAGATGCGGTGAACAAAGCATTCGATAGAAAGCTTCCGTATCATTTTATATTCGTCCCCAGGCATATGAAAGATGTGGATAGCATATGCGGCAGACTTAAAGAGAGGTCCGTCAAATATATTCTATGGTCCGATTACAGCGATGAGACAATAGATGAAAAGACAATTTTGGTTGTAAATACAATGGGAGAACTGCCCGCATTCTACAGCATCGCCGATATCGCCTTCGTGGGCGGTTCGCTGGTACCTATAGGCGGTCATGATCCCGTGGAACCGGCATCGTTGGGCAAAGCGGTGATTTTTGGACCGTATATGGATAATGCGGCCGAGGCGGCTTCGGCCCTGCTGAAATCGGGCGGGGCGACGGAGGTGAAAAATTCCGATGAAATTGTTGAATTCATCGAGAAGATCGGTGAAGATAGAGAGACTCTTAAAGACAGAGGGGAGAGTTGTAAAAGCGCCGTTAAATCATTAACGGGCGCGTCGGAGAGAACGGTCCGGTTGCTGATGGGGGACAACATTTGAGAAAGATTCTGCTTTTTCCCTTAACCGCAATTTACTGCCTGGTTTATTATTTATGGGATTTATACTGGAAGATAATCCCTTCCCAAAAGGTCTCTTCCCGGGTAATTTCGGTCGGTAATATCGCCGTCGGGGGTACGGGGAAAACATCGCTGGTGGAGTATATCGCGTCTCGCCTCAAAACGGCCGATATCGAGACCGCCATTGCAGCCAGGGGTTACAAAAGGCCGGCATCCTCATCGATGGTTATCTGCGATTTTAAAAACTATGATTGGGAATCGTGCGGCGATGAGGCCGCCGCGTTGGCGCGGTCGCTGGAGGGAGTGAAAATATATGTCGATTCAAATAAAACCGTCGCCGCCATAAAAGCATCCAATGATGGAAACGACGTGATTATAATCGATGACGGGTTCCAGCATCGCCGGCTGGAACGCGACCTGGATATCGTATGTATTAACGGTGAAAATCCCTTCGGAAACCGATTGCTCCTGCCGTCGGGAATTTTAAGGGAACCGATCAAATCGTTGCAACGTGCCGACGCATTGGTCGTCTTTGTCGAGAATAATAATATCGATATTTCAGGCTTAAAATTACCTGTGGGAAGACCGGTTTTTAAAGCCCGAAAGAAAATAGTGAGCGTAGAAACCCATAAAAATGAATCGATCGACTTGGAGGGCAAGAGGGTCGCAGGATTTTGCGGCATCGCCAATCCCGATTCGTTTTATAATACTCTTGTGAATACCGGGGCAAATATCGCCTTTTTCAAAAAATACCGGGATCATTATATTTATAAAGGGGAAGACATAAGGCGGCTTATTGAGTTGATGGAAACGGGTAATGCGGAAACGGCGGTAACGACTCTTAAGGATTATGTAAAAACTGAGAAGATCTGGCCACATGATAAAAAGTTATGTTATATTAAAATAAATGTGGCTATTGACAGGGAAAACGAATTTATTAAACTGATTAAAAATGAATAACGATTACGATATTCTGGTAATAGGCTCCGGTATAGGCGGTCTGTATTTCGCCCTTCAGGCGGCTAAGCTGGGTAGAGTTGCCGTGGTAACCAAGAAATCGAGATGGGAAGCCGCCACCAATCTCGCGCAAGGCGGCATAGCCTCGGTAATGTCAGGTATGGACAGCTTCGAGTCACACGTTCAAGATACCCTGGATGCCGGTGATGGCCTGTGCAAAAAGGCGATAGTCGAGAAAGTCGTAAAATCGGGACCCGAATGCGTGAACAGGCTTTACGAGCTCGGCGTGCAGTTTTCGGAGAAAGAGGGCAGCTTCGATCTCGGCCGGGAGGGAGGCCATTCTAAAAGCCGCGTGGTCCATGCCGCCGATTTTACCGGCCGGGCTATCGAGCAGGCGCTGGTAAAAGCCACCAGGGAACATGAAAACATCGATATTTTCGAGCATCATTACGCCATTGATCTCATCACCCAGCATCATCTATTCCGGGAGAAGACGGTGGAGGCTCCCACATGTTTCGGCGCGTATGTCCTCGACCTCGAAAAAAGCCTGGTGGAGACGTTCAGGGCCAAAGTAACCCTGCTGGCGACGGGCGGCGGGGGAAGGATCTACATTCATAATACCAATCCCGATATCGCCACCGCCGACGGAGTGGCGATGTCCTATCTTGCCGGAGCGAGAATCGGCAACCTGGAATTCGTGCAGTTTCATCCCACCGCCCTATATAATCCGCGTGAAACATCCTTTTTAATTTCCGAGGCCGTCAGGGGCGAAGGCGGGAGGCTGATTCTGCAATCGGGTGAAGAATTCATGAAAAAATATCATCCCAAAACGGAACTCGCCCCCAGGGACGTGGTGGCGCGGGCGATAGACTCCGAACTCAAGAGAACCGGCGATCAGTACGTTTGCCTCGATGTTACCCACCTGGGGCGCGCTTTTCTGGAAAAAAGATTTCCCACCATCTATAAAAGATGTCTTAAGGAGGGAATTGATATCGCCACCACCCCTATCCCGGTAGTGCCGGCGGCGCATTATTTCTGCGGAGGAGTCATAACCGATGAGTTCGGGA
>CBFCYP010000139.1:0-8448 GCA_965602185.1 uncultured bacterium | reverse complement strand
AAAACAAAACACAACAAAAAACAGTTTTTCAGATACCCTCTCATTTTACTCTCCCGTTTAAAATGCCAGAAGTTTAATCCCTGCTTCATCTTTACACTATAAAATACATATACATAACATTTTTATCAATCTTTTTAATCAAGAATCTTGGCTTTCCCTCCTCCATGTTGGATTTAATAGACCCATTTTTAATTATTAATCTCATTATTGATAAGAAAATTTATAAAAGCCGATTTTACGCAACATTTATAAAATTCTTGCGAATTATGGAATATAGTTTATATTTTAATTGTTAGCTTCTTTAGATAGATGTAAGCAAAAAAATCGAACAAGGAGAATGAATGAAAAACATATTTATCTGTTTTGTGTGCCTGATTTTTCTCGCACCGACGGTCCTGGCTGGCTGGACCGGGGCTACCGCCGACAGAAACATAAGCTTTTATTCTGCGGATACCAAGCTCGCCTGGTGTTCCAGAATTGCGGTCGGCCCCGAGGGGAACCTATATTGTGTTTGGATACAGGGGCGGACATTGCACCCTTACGAGCTTTATTTCGGACGTTCCACCGACCAGGGCGCAACCTGGTCTAGTGAAACCGTTGATGTCATGATTAATGCCGATGACGGTCAAAACGTCATAAAAACAGGAGATAGGCCTCTGGGTATGGCCACAAACAGCCAGGGCGATATCTTTATCGTTTGGGTGGAGGATTTCCACGAAGCTCCCAATGACCTCCGGGAAGTAATGCTATTAAAATCCACCGATGAAGGATTAACGTGGCTTCATTCAGACAGCGATTTTAACATCAGTTACGATGGCGCGCCTCTTGTGGATGCCAGTGATCCTGATATAGCGGTCGACAACAACGATAATCTTTACGTGGTATGGTATCAGGATATCGCTACGGCGGATACATCAGAGATTCATATCTCCATATCGACTGATGGCGGCGACACCTGGAGCGGGACAGCGGCCGATCGGTATATCTCCTTCTACAATAGCGCTGACGCTAACAACCCGCAAATCGCCATAGCGCCTAACAACGACATCTATGTCGTCTGGGATGAAATGGCTACTCCCGGTGATTTCAGCACATACCGAATTCTGTACGGCAAATCAACCGACGGCGGCGCGACCTTCAACAGCGAGACCGCCGATATGCCGATCAGCACGCAGATACGATCATCAGACGTGGCCTATATCCTCATCGATGACTTCAGCAATGTCCATGTAACCTGGAAGGCAACACGGGCCAGCGCTTCGCCATATTATTATGAAATCTTCTACTCGGGATCGACCGACGGCGGAGTGACTTGGAGTGGCCTTTCCGGTCCCAGGCTGGTCGATTTCGGGAGGGATGACGGATCTTCGGCTAATAGATTCGGTATGGGCGTAACTTCCGGCGGCTGCCTGATCGTGGTCTGGGATGAAGACAACGCGGCCGTCTCACAGTATGAAATCTGGGCCAGCTACTCGACCGACGGCGGTTCGACCTGGAGCGGAAATAACGAGCCGGAACTGATAAGTTTCCCCGACGGCCGCGGCGGATCAAGACCTGACGTTATCGCGGGCGTAGGCGATACGCTTCATGTGATCTGGAATGAGAGCCCGGCTCCTTCCGGTGGAAACTACTACGATATTCATTACTCCAAGGGAGACACGCTTACTTTCTGTAGCGGCGGCGGCCCGGTTATCGGGCGATGCTGCTATAACAACAATCAGAACTGTGTCGATACCACAGAGGCTGCATGCCTCGACCTTGGCGGCGACTGGGATGCGGGTCTGAATTGCATAGATAATCCCTGCCCCACCGGCGGCTGCGACTATGTTGTGGGCGATGTCAACGGCAGCGACAGCTATAACGGCCTCGATATCACATATGGGGTAGCCTTCTTCAAGGGCGGTCCCGATCCCATGTGTCCTTATGGTTCCTGTCCTGTGCCTCCTTGCGACGCGTTCTTCTACTGCGGTGACGTAAACGCCAGTTGCTCATACAACGGTCTGGATATAACCTATGGAGTGGCATACTTTAAGGGCGGTCCCGGTCCTTTGTTCTGCGCCGATTGCCCTCCCATAGAGTAAAAAGAGTGCAAATCTGATTAAAGGGCGGAATATTCCGCCCTTTTTTGATCAGAAGTAATTCTAAATAAAGCATCTATACAAAATAATTTTACTTTTCCTTAAAATCTCTTTCTTTTCCAGAACGTTTTAATATTCTTGCAAAAAATGGAATATATATTATATTATTGTTGTTAACTTCTTTAATGGTGCAATTTAAATTTAACGGAAGGTTGGTTTAATGAAAAAAGTTATTATTATCTTGGCCTGTCTGGTTTTTTTGGTACCGACGGTTTGGGCTGGCTGGACGGGAGCTGTAGCGGATCGCAATATAAGTCTTGACACCGGGCCTTATGATCTGGCGCAATATGTGCGGATTGCCTCGGGACCTGAGGGTAATCTATATTGTGTATGGAGAAAGGGCTCGACGATGACCGAATATGAATTATATTTTGGCCGGTCTACTGACCAGGGGGTAACCTGGTCTAGTGAAACGGCTGAATTCATGATCAGCGCGAACGACGGACAAGACGTGGAGGATGTCGGGAGAAAGTGCCTCGGTATTGCTACGGACAGCCAGGGCAATATATACATTGTCTGGGCGGAAGATCTGGTTTCGGTGCATGAAATCATGTTGCTGAAATCAACCGACGAAGGCGTCACCTGGATACATTCTGATTCCGATTATAACATCAGTTATGACGGGGCGCCTGCCAATGATGCTTTCGATCCCGACATAGCTATCGATCATAATGACAATATCTATGTCGTATGGCACCAAAAACCGGCGTCTGATACCTCTGAGATTCATATTTCGATTTCCACCGATGCCGGAAACACCTGGAGCGGCACAAGTGGCGACAGGTACATTTCTTATAGAAGCGCACAGATAGCATCCAATCCGCATATTGCCGTTGCCCCCAACAATGATATTTACGTCGTATGGGATGAACCCGCTATGCAGGGAAACTCGGATACCTATAGAATACTTTACGGCAAATCAACGGACGGCGGGGCAACCTTTAATAGCGAGACTGCCGATCAGCCAGTAAGTACTCAGATCCGGTTCTCCGGCGACGCCAGTGTCGTGGTGGATGATTCAAACAAGGTCCATGTGACCTGGGAAGCTTCTCTGGATACCATATCGACGTTCATTTATGATATCTTCTATTCTGGATCGACTGACGGCGGCGCCACCTGGAGCGGCCTTGCGTGTCCGCAGTTTGTAGATTACGGTCCGGATGATGGGACCTCGGCCCATAATCACGGCATGGGCATTACGTCTGGAGGCTGCCTGGTGGTGGTATGGGACGAAGAACCCATAACTTATACTCAAAACGAGATTTGGGCCAGTTATTCGTTTGACGCCGGAGTGACCTGGACTGGAAATGATGAGCCGGAACGTATCAGTTTCCCCGATGTCCCGGATCCTCGAGGCACCTACAGGCCTGATATCGTAGCGGGAGCAGGCGATACATTGCATGCCGTCTGGAGCGAAAGCGCGGAGCCGTCCGGAGGAAACTACTACGATATTCATTACTCCAAGGGAGACACGCTTACTTTCTGTAGCGGCGGCGGCCCGGGTTGCGATTACGTTGTGGGCGACGTCAACGGCAGCGACAGCTACAACGGCCTGGATATCACCTACGGTGTTGCCTTTTTCAAAGGCGGGCCTCCCCCGCCATGCCCCGATTGTCCGGTTGGTGACTGCAACAGCTGGAACTACTGCGGTGACGTCAACGCCAGCTGCTCATACAACGGCCTGGATATAACCTACGGTGTGGCATACTTTAAGGGCGGTCCCGGTCCTATGTTCTGTGCCGATTGCCCGCCCGCAGAATAAAAAAAGAGTAAACTTAAAAAAGGGCGGTTGATTCCGCCCTTTAATTTTTTGGTTAAATCCATTTTTCTCATGAAATTTATTGAATATTGCATTAAAATTAAAAATTCCCACAACATTTCGAAAAACATTGCGAATTGTGGAATATAATATATATTTATTTTGTTGACCTCTTTAGAGGTGTAAGTAGGTTAAGTTAGATAGCGAAGGGTTGATTAACAAAACTGCTGATTTATCATCTTCACGGCGTTTTAAGATACCAACCAATTTTTGTCGAATTTAGGGAATCGGGAAAACAGGGAATTTTTAATCATTAAATCCACAAAACAAGAAGGGAGTAAATATGCGTCCTTTTTACTCGTTAAAATTTAAGATCCTATTACTTAGCGCGGGCGTCTTATGGGCGGCAGTTTTTTCACCGGCGTCCGCATCGAATATCAATACTGATCCGCCGCCGACCATAACCAGCGTTGATACGCTGCTTTACGAAAGCTTCGACGGATCGGAAGGACCATTTGCCCTTAATCCGCTTCCAGGCTGGACTGTTATCGACAGCGGAGTTCCTGAATGGGATGAAACTTCCTGGTCGCGATATGTAAATACTCCATACCCGCAATACTGGAACGGGGATCTCTGCAGGGTGATGTTTTCGGGGACAAACGCTATCGGCGACTGGCTGATTTCGCCCATGTTCGACTGTACTGGTGAAACTACTTTGACCTTCTCTTTCAAGCAAAGCCATTCCAACAGAACAACGTCCGAAAACGACACCATCTTCGTATACGGATCAACTAACGGGGGCAATACCTGGGATTATCAAGTGTATGTGGACACTCAAACTGTGGGTGCCTTAAGCCATCCGGATACAGCCGTATTCGATATCTCCTCCTGGGCCGCCGGTAATGACAGCATAAAGATAGCGTTCTATTTTAAAGGCGACGACGTTTTAACATGGTATATCGACGAACCGTTTGTGGGGGGGAATGTAACCGACACTTTGCTTTACGAGGATTTCAACGGGGTCTGGGGACCCTTCGGTAATAATCCGCCTGCCGGCTGGTCGATTATCAATGAACTTATCCCCGATCCCCCCAACACAAACGACTGGAGCCGCTGGTATTACTCCACCTGGCCCGATACGGTTGCTCGCGCGTACGAAAACGAAAACTCCCAGACCGCAAATGAGTGGTTCATTTCGCCCACTTTATCATTCTCTCAAAACGGTATATGCAGTCTTTCATTCTACAATAGTTATTGGGACCACTCAGATCCGTCAGATTCGGCTATTATATTGGGATCCACAAACGGAGGAGCATCATGGGACCATACAATAGTGGTTTATACCGATGTCGACGACAGGAGTACTGTCAAGGCCAATAGCTGGCGCGGTTTTGATATCAGCTCCTGGGCGCAAAATCAAAGCAACGTAAAATTGGCCTTTCATTACGTCAAGGACGTCATATCATACCTCGGCTGGTGGTTTGTGGACGATGTTTTAGTTACGGAATCCTCAATAGGGACGGATAATGTCGCGGCGCTCTCGTTTGATTATCCATCGGATTTTGTTGTGGTCGGACAGGATTATTATCCCCAGGCCACGGTTCAGAATCTAAGCCTTACCCAGCAAACCATAGATATGAACCTTACCGTGCATGATGAAGGCAATACGGAAGTCTACAACTACACTGAATTGGGCATCGTTCTTGACTCATTGGAAATAGATCAGGTTGATTTCAGCCTCCTCTTTAATCCGGCATCCCCCGGTAATCATACCTTTACGGCGACAGTAATAAATCCCGGCGATGAGGACCCGTCTGATGATACCGTGGAAGTCGTTATTCCCGCCTACGAGCATGGTGGTGCCGGCGGTCCGGACGCGTTTGGTTATTCCTTTATAGATAACGCCGAACCGGGCGGCCCGACATTCAACTGGATCGAAATCTCCTCCACCGGTACGCAGATTGAGCCAACATTACATTACTTTATGTCTCAGGAAATCCCCCTGGGCTTTTCTATCGATTACTATGGATCGACCTACTCTTCGATCTGGGTTAATTCACACGGCGAGTTGCACTTAGGTATGCGTGACGTTTGGCTTGGCTCAAACGATTGTCCGTTGCCCGACCTCTCAACACCACACGCGCCTCTTCTGGCTGTATTCTGGGATCTGCTTTATATACATCACGAAATCGGTGTCGGTGTTTATTATCAGTACTTTGATAGCGGCGACAATGATTACATGGTGGTTGAATGGCAAGCCAAGGTTAGCAGTTCAAGCAGAGATACGGTCGTTTTTGAGGCAATTCTTTACGAAAACGGCGAAATCATCTACCAGTATAACTACGTTAACAGCGGAACCGGCGGGCAGGGTCAGACAGCAACAGTAGGTATAGAATATGATGTAATTCCATCAGGCTTAACATATTACTGCAACGATGATAATCCCGCCAACAGGCTGCAGGATAGCCTTGCCATCAAGTGGTATATCGGCGGGGGCGGCTGCGACTATGTTGTGGGCGATGTCAACGGCAGCGACAGCTACAACGGCCTCGATATCACCTACGGTGTTGCCTTTTTCAAAGGCGGGCCTCCCCCGCCATGCCCCGATTGTCCGGTTGGTGACTGCAACAGCTGGAACTACTGCGGTGACGTCAACGCCAGCTGCTCATACAACGGCCTGGATATAACCTACGGTGTGGCGTACTTCAAGGGCGGCCCGAACCCCATGTTCTGCGCCGATTGCCCGCCTGTAGAATAAAAAAAGAGTGAACTTAAAAAAAAGGGGCGGTTAATTCCGCCCTTTTTCTTTTCGGTTAAATCCGTTCTTCCAATGAAATTTATTGGATATGGCATTAAAACCATTAATTTAGGCAAAATTTAAAAAAAACATTGCATTAGATGGAGCATAATATATATTATATTTATAAACTTATTTGGGTAGGTGTTGGCCAAAAATCTAAAAAGGAGAACACATGAAAAGAATTGCTGTCTTTTTGCTGTGCATGGTATTTGTGGCGCCCGCCGTAAATGCCGCCTGGTGGTCGGGAAACACGGCTGATAACAATATCAGCTATGATTCTACTCCCGATAGCATGAGTTCAAAACAACCGCGTATAACCGTGGGGCCGGAGGGTAATCTTTATTGTATCTGGAGTACCGGCGCGATATCAGGAGACGGCGAGATACATTTCGGCAGATCTACGGATAACGGCGTTACCTGGTCGAGCCATACCACTGATATTATGATAAGCGCTGACGACGGCCAGGATGTCGTGGAACTCTATCATGCCTGGGCGATTACCACCAACAGCATAGGAGATATTTTTGTCGTCTGGTCGGAGAGCCTGACTACCAATCGCGAAATTATGCTGTTGAAATCGACCGATCAAGGTGATACCTGGATCCACGGCGATGCCGATTTCAATGTCAGCTTCGCCGGATCGACAAATGACGCCTACGATCCGGAAATCGCCATCGATAATAATGATAATATTTACGTAGCCTGGTATCAGCTTTTACCTGCCATCGACACCGCTGAAATCCATATCTCTATTTCGACCGACAACGGCGATACCTGGAGCGGCCGCGCCTCTGACCGCGTGATCTCGTATTCTGACGGGTACAATGCCTTCGGCCCATCCATAGCGATAACTCCAAACAACGATATTTATGTTGTCTGGTGTGAGCTAATTGAACCCGGTTGGATGAGCACCTGGCAAATTATGTACGGCAAATCGACTGACGGCGGGGCTACTTTTAATTCGGAAACCGCGGATTATCCGATCAGTCTGGAGGTAATTGAATGCTGGCCGCCGCAGGCGGTGGCCGATAATTCCGGCAACGTTCACGTTTGTTTTTCGGCGTGCTACGAAGAGTTTCCTCTGGACGAGCTGTTCTATACAGGCACCACAGACGGCGGGGCTACCTGGAGCGGCAACTCCGGGATGAGGAATATTGATAGGGGGGTCGGGGACCGCAATTTTGTTCGAGCTCCGGCATTGGGGGTAACTTCAACCAGCAAACTGGTTGCCGTCTGGAGTGAAAATGATTCATCCCTTCATTATGGTGTAATCTACGCCAGTTATTCCCATGACGGCGGTCTGACCTGGACCGGCACTGTTGAGCCCGAAATCCTGGACTACCCCGATTGGCGCTATGCCCATAATCCCGACGTGATCGCCGGCGTTGGCGATACCCTGTATGTTGTCTGGAACGAACCGCTGACTCCAACAGGACCTGTCTATTGGGATATCCTGATTTCCAAGGGCGATACCCTGGCCACCGGCGGTGGCCCAGTTATTGGGCGATGCTGCTATAATAACAATCAGAACTGCGTTGATACCACAGAGGCCGCATGCCTTTCCCTGGGGGGCGACTGGGATGCGGATCTGAATTGCATAGATAATCCCTGTCCCACCGGCGGCTGCGACTACGTTGTGGGAGATGTCAACGGCAGCGACAGCTATAACGGTCTTGATATCACCTACGGTGTGGCTTTCTTCAAGGGCGGTCCCGATCCCATGTGTCCTTATGGTTCCTGTCCTGTTTCTC
>CBFCYP010000138.1:0-8517 GCA_965602185.1 uncultured bacterium | reverse complement strand
CAAAAAGGCTTTTCATCGGGATTCGGTAAAGAGACGTCAAGTCCCCACAATCTCTCATCTTAAAAGATTATCAAACTCCCATCATCGGCATTAGATACCGACGGGAATAATATAAGCAATAATATGGAGTTTCAAAACTGTTTTTACAGAAATATTTATATTTATTACTATAATCTAACTTATAATCAGTACCCGGAAATTTTATGCTTTTCATCCCTTTGCCCGTGCTGTAACCTCCTTATGTCTCTTAATGATTGCGATCGTACCCGCTGCCAATAACAACAACGCCAGAATCAGCATACCCCATTCCGATAGCGTGGGGATGTTAGTCTCAATTGCTTCCATAACGACATCAACGATTGTTGTATCTCCTTCCGTTATAGCTATATCGTAAATAGTAGTATCCACATAAGATACATGCGAAAAAGAAATGAAATAAGTACTAACGGGAAGTCCAATTGAATAAGTGCCGTTCGTTATCGTAACATCCGAGCCTGTATTCCCGAAACCATCATCAGCAATAACCTGGATGCCCGCAATCGGGCCGTTTATATCGGTAATAGTTCCAGCGACTGTGCCAGTCGAAGCTCCCTCACAGCCTGGAACCACAACTGATACCGCGTCAATACCGGCCTCGACAACGGAACCGTCGTTCAAATCAGACGCTTCGAAACGCACCTTTACCAGACCGGTTGGCGCCACATAATCGCCGACGAAAAACGAATGTTCCGTCCAGCCGGACGTAGTATTGGGGCCGATAGTCTCAACCAGGGTCCAGTTAGAACCTCCGTTGCTGGATACCCAGACCTTGAAAAGATCGTTATTGGGATCGGCCCCGAAGTTGTTGGTGTACCAGAGGGCATAGCGGATCAGTGCATCGGAATCCGTAAGATCCAATATGGGCGAGATCAACCAGGTATAACCACCATCAACGTCCGAATTATCGTCGGCGTTATCGGTAACAAAACAAAAACCGGAGCCGTCATGATCGGAGGGCGGATCGCCTCTATCTCCACCACCGGCAGGGATGCCTCGTTCCCAGGCGCCGTCGGTAAGATCGGGAGAGTTCTCCACGGTCCAGCCGTTATTAATATTAAAATTATCCTCGAATACGGTGACGACGCTGTCGGCGCTGAAAGCTGAAAAGACGTTCGAGGGAGCATCAATCGGATCTGTAACAACCTGCCCCATAAAGGTCTCAGCGCTAACATAATAGCTGACCAGGGACCCGCAGGTAATGCCTGGAAAAATGGCATCATATAAATCGGGAGAAATTACATTCATAGCAATACTGTTCCAACCGGACCCGGAATTGTAATGCAGTAATCCTGTACCGAATCCGTGGATTCCCGCGAGATTGCCGACTTCAACACGAACTGCCGTACCTCCGGCAGGATCGAGAAGATCCGGCAATCCGTTTGGATATGAAAATGTCAGATATCTGACACTGCCGGTATAAGGAAGTTCGGTGTATCGCCCGATTCCGCAGGAACCGTAGGGCATATAAAAATAGCCGTTATCGCCCCAGCTTGCGCCCCAGCTGTTTTTACAAATCCAAGCTCCCTGACCGCCGCACATATTATCGTCCCAGCCCACAATCACCACGGCGTGGTTAAGATCGCCGGTATCATCGTGCCAGTAGCAGTTCCAATGGAAATCGGACCAGACCATGAAGGTGGTCGACACGGGCCCGGTTAATAAAGCGTTCTTTATGGAGCTTATATTATTGGGGATATCCTGCCAGCTGGCAACCCAGGCCACAGGTTCACAACTCTCCTGGGTACAGGGGACGGTATCGTCCGCTTGATAAGGCATGCAGGATTCAAATACTGCCCCATAACTCGCGAAAAGCGCATAGGCATCTTCCATCCAGCCGCCGTTGCAGTTCGACCCTCCGGTGTTGCACGATAGAACCTGTTGTTCAGACAAATCCAATTCACCGCCAACAGATATTAAGACTGATGATTCAAACGCGCCCGTGGCGGCGAAATCCCAGCAGGAACCGCAGTTTCCCTGGGCTTTGACAGGCGTAACCCCTCCCATATAACGCCAATCGTAATAATCCTGCGTGTTAAGCAACACCGGTGGCGGTTGTTTGTCCAATTCTTCAAACCGCCTTTTGACTTCATCCGGAATTATTAAACCCAGGTTATTTATCCTCTCTCTAAGGATCTTATCATCCTGTTCACGTTTGGTAAGATCACTCGAATCCTGCTGCGCCAGGGCTACAACCGAAATCATAAGTACTGCGATTAGCGTTAGAAGTGATATTCTACGACATGTTCTCACAATTCCTCCTCGGAATGATATTATCACGGAGATAACATTCAAAGTTAATGTACTTTACTTTAAGCTACACGGATTGGAAAACGTCAGTCGTTTCCGATTCAAAACATTCCGGCAAAATATTATCCATCTATAGGAAATAAACTACATTGTTATAATCCTATTGTCAACAAGAAACTCTATTATTGTAGAATTTATGGTTTTTGCAGCCCGGTTATCTTTCATATTCCGACGGGCGCAGTATCAAGAAACAAAGTAGCTGGATAATGATTATTTACGAATCAAAGGCTTTGGAGAAACTTGCCAGAAAACCTAGAAAACCTCTTACCCCCGGCTAATAAGCAAAACCAATAATAGGCAGAAGTCAACGATTCCTGACCTGCATAGTTAGACAATCTCATCAAAATTCTTGGGAGGGGCTTCTTTTATTTCATAAGGATCCTCTTTTTTATCACTCTTGCGGAAATTTTCATATTTTGTTTCACCTATATTTTTTGATATCATTTTATGAACATCCGAATAGAGGGGTAATTTTTTTCTTTTCACTTCACCATATTGGATATCTCTAAATCGTTGAACAGCAACATGTAAGCCACGAGGGCCATCAACTAAATTTAAATTAAAGAAAAACTCAAGAACGTCTTGGCTGACAACAGAAACATCATAGTACATATTTCTAAGGAGCTTTACACCCCAATAAACCTGTTCAGTTTTGTCTTTTCCATCCTCCATATCATCTTTAGTGCAATTTAGACTTACGGTTGGACCATTGATCCGACTTAAAAAATCAAAAGACTTCGGTATATCTTTTGTTGGTGCGATATTCACACCTGCAAAAATCCAGATGCACGGAGCGAGTTTAAATATATGACTACCGCGACGATAGGTTCCATCCAGCATAGGTGAAAGAAAAAGTGAGAGGGCATCTTGGTTTGAGATTTTTGCGTCTATTTCATCAAAAAAGACTAAAATAGGCCGCTTCTTTCGTTGGTTTTGAAGCGAGGAGATCGCATCGAAACAATCAACGATTTGGTCAAGGGATGTAAGTTGGGAAAGGTTAAAAAATAGAGGAGTTAATTTTAGAGTATCGGCGAGCTTTTGAGTTAAGAAGGTTTTGCCAAAACCGGGGTGCCCGAGGAGTAAACAACTAAGTGATGAATTTTGTGTCAACAAGAATCAACAGAAAAAGACAAAATGCTGGCCATCCACCAGAGTCATTATAATGTATTAATTTATATTAACTTACAAAAATCTGGAGGGGGGAAGATTCGAACCTCCACTCCCCCCTTGTCCCGCAACAAGTTACGGCTGCTGTGCTGATCTTGTGCTGAAAATTTACCTCCAATTTGCTGAGATCTTTTAATATCTGATCTTTGAGTAAGTCCGGAGAATCCGAATGCCCTCAACAATTCTGTACAAAGATGGGGAGCAGTCCAAGTTATGGCAGGACTAACTTAAAATGTGGTACAACTATTGGGGGCAGGTCAATCATTGCCAACCCGATATATAAAACACTATCACCAAAATAGTCTACATGCAAAGAGTATTTGAACAATCCTTTTGTATATAGCCGCCCCTTATTTTCGGTTTTTCTTTTCCGGGCATACGTTATGAGCCTGTTCAATAATCCAAACATCAGAAACCATCAAATGCACAAGACACATTATGGCAATTAGTTGGAGGATATCCGGCGCCGGTTTTCAAGATTACTACCGGGTTTGGTCGCGTTTATTATAAAATTGCAGGAGAGAGGATTTGCTATTCGATGATTAAATTTCAGGCGGCTTGACAAAGTTGTGTCAAAAATTTATATTTGACTTCTGCGATGAAGTGGTTTTGGCTAGGTAGTTATGGTGTGCTGGCAAAAAGAATAGAAATATTATAGAGAATATAGGAGTAATGCATGCATTTTGATTTACTTTCCAAGCGCGATTTGAAGGCAATTGACAACCTGATTGCCGAATACGGCGGTCCTCGGGCCATTGGTCAGAAGATTACGCAAATGCGAGATTTCGAAACGCGAAAAAACGTTGCCGCGGAAAAGGGATACGGGGAAACGTTGGAGCAGGCGGAAAAATATACGGGTAAATTTGCGAAGGTCGAAGATTTTATAAATAGTGAAAACCTTAAATTTACGAAAAAGGGAATCTGTATAACCCAGGTCTCCGGTTTTCAGGGGGCTAAAGTCACGTTCGATTGCCTGCGCCGGGTTGCGGAAAACGGCCAGGTTCTATTTCCTACCGAGATGATCTCCGTTGTGGCCCTAACCGATCATTATGTTTACAGCGGCGATCTTTTGGCAACCCTGGCGATGGGTGAAAACGTCTGCGGCGCAAGCAAGTTTTGTTCCACCTGCCTGATAAGTACACCCTGGCCGGAAAAGCGTTTCGCCCGCATAGAAAAAATCACCGGCGAGAAGTTTGACCGGCGTGATTTGGGGGATGGCATCAGCCAGATTATCCTTAAAAATATGGGGACTCCGTTCGGCAATCTCGGGGGCGTGGAGGTGGCCGATAACAACCATTTAATATATGTCGATACGATTATCCGCACCGCTTGTGAAACGGGAGCTAATTTTTTCCTCAACCCGAGTTGGTCGACAATAACGGCGGCCTGCTATTTTGCCCGGGAAATTCCGGAACTCAGTTTTAAAATATCCATGCTACTATCCACCCAGAATTCGATCCAATTTCGAATGTTAATGAACATTATCAAAGCTTACCTGCGTGATGACGGCAGTTCCCCTATATACGAAGTAAATATTGGCAACGGCGCCAGCCCGGAAACATTCATACAATGCGCCGAGGAATTGAAGGCCTCCGGTTTGCCTGACGTTCGCCTGACGGCTCACCTGCGAATAAATCCCGATCTGGGTATGGAGAATTTTGATTGGACGGAGAATGCCCATAAAGTGCTTGAGGCCGGATGCGATATAACGATTAAATATGAATCCGATGGGACTTCCCGACCCTACGACACCATGGGAACATATTTTCTTTCGGATGAGGAGCGGGATGCCAAAGCGGAGTTCATCGGCGATGTTATCTACCATAAATGTGTTCGGTGCGATCTGGACGCCAAAGAGATAATGCGGAGCGGACACAAGACGCTTTTTGCAAAGGTCAGCTACAAGTAGCGAGTTGTTCAATGAATAAATTTAAACTTGAAGATAACGATCCGGTTTATCCTGATTTTATCCGGAGCCTGCCCGAAGTCGATGTCCCGGTTAAAGGTGTTCGGGGTTGGCTGTTGGAGAATGACCGGCAGCAGGTGGTATTTTTTGAAATAAAACCGGAGGCTGTAGTCCCGCCCCATTCCCATTGTACTCAGTGGGGAATTATGCTTGAAGGCGAGATGGATTTGACTATCGATGGCAAAACTCTTCGCGTTAGAAGGGGTGATCGCTATTTCATCCCCGAGGGTGCGGAACATTCGGCAAAATTCAATTCGCCAGTCAGTGTGATTGACATTTTTGACGCTCCGGATAGATACAAATGCAAGAAATAACGATAACTTTTACATAAAGGACGAATCCAAATGAAACTATTATTGCTGGGATTCGGCACCGTCGGACAGGGATTGGCTGAACTGCTGATAGGAAAAGAGGCGGTGTTGAAGGATAATCACAATTTGGAATGTCGGGTGATCGGTATTGCCGATATGCTTAAAGGTTCGATTTACAATACTGATGGTATCAACCTTAAGGCAGCCCTGGTAAAAGCCAAAGCTGGAGAGAAATTAACGGATCTCGGGGATGCTTTTGACGGCGAAGCCCTGGATATGGTTAAATCAGCAGATGCTGACATGATGATAGAAATGACCTATACCGATATTAAAACGGGCGAACCGGCAACATCTCATATAAGAGCCGCTCTTGAAAAAGGGATGCATGTTACTACCTCCAATAAAGGACCGGTAGCGTTGTTTATCAATGAATTGACGGCCCTGGCAAAAAATAAGGGTGTTAAGTTTTTCTATGAAGGAACGGTCATCAGTGGGACGCCTCTTTTGAATCTGGTGCGTGAAACGCTGGCGGGAAGCCATATTACCGAAATGAAGGGAATCCTCAACGGGACCACTAATTATATCCTGACCCGTATGGAAGAGGGAATGAGCTATGAAGACGCTCTTAAAAAAGCGCAGGAATTGGGCTACGCCGAGGCCGTGCCGGATGCTGATGTTTTGGGCTGGGATGCTTTGGCCAAAGTGACAATTCTTGCCAATGCAGTTTTTGGATCAGATAAAAAACCGGACGATTTTCCATGCAAAGGAATTACCGAAATAACGGTCGGTGCTATCAGTGATGCCAAAGCTCGCGGTAAACGTTTTAAACTGGTAGGCAAAGTCTGGCGGGAAGGTGATCAGGTGAAAGGCAGTGTCGGTCCCGAGGAGGTGGATCTTACTCATCCGCTGGCAGGAATTATGGGCGCCACCAATGCCGTGACAATAAGCACTGATACTCTCGGTGATGTTACCATAGTTGGTCCCGGCGCCGGACGAACCGAAACCGGATACTCGATGATGGTGGATATAATTGCCGCAGGAGGTACCCGATGAAAATGCTGCTTAACGGCGAATGGGTGGATCGCGAAAAAAAAATAGAGGTCCTCGATCCATACGATAATACGGTTATCGATACCGTTCCGGCCGGCGATGAAAAAGATGTGGAAATCGCGCTGGATGCCGCCACCCGGGGATTCGAGATTACCAAACGTATGACAGTTTATGAACGGGCGCAAATTCTTTTTAAAACGGCCGGGATAATAGAAGAGCGCCTGGAGGAATTCGCCGTAATGATTGCGCGCGAGGGTTCCAAGACCATTACCGAAGCCCGAAAAGAAGCCTCCCGATGCGTCAATACTATCACCTGTTCCGCCGAGGAGGCCAAACGTATCTTTGGCGAAACGATTCCCTGGGATTCGTTTCCGGGCGGTGAAAAACGTAAAGGTTATTACTATCGTTTTCCTGTTGGAGTTATTCTGGCAATTACGCCCTTCAATGACCCTCTTAATCTGGTAGCACATAAACTCGGGCCGGCTATAGCGGCAGGCAATTCGGTTATTTTAAAACCGGCAACAGTAACGCCTCTTTCGGCCATTATGCTGGTCAAGGCTATGCTCGAGGCGGGACTTCCTCCTCTGGCTGTTCAGACAATCACCGGCCAGGGTTCCCGGATCGGTGATCCACTGGTCAGCGATGGCCGCGTCCGTATGATTTCATTTACCGGCGGTGTCGAAGCGGGCAAGCATATTGTTGCAAAAGCCGGTATCAAAAAAATCGGCATGGAGCTTGGATCAAATTCACCGGTAATCATCTGGAACGATGCCGACATGCAATTAGCGGTAGAATCATGTGTGTCGGGGGCGTTCTGGGCAGCCGGTCAAAATTGCATCGGCGTTCAACGGTTGTTAGTGCACCGAGATATTTATAACGAATTTAAAAACAAGTTTGTTGAACTGACCGCGACCTACAAAATCGGTGACAAAATGAAGGAAGATACCAATATGGGTCCTATGATCACCGAAGATGAAGCCAAAAGAGTTGAACGGTGGGTTAAAGAAGCGGAAGGTAGGGGAGCCAGAGTTCTCATCGGTGGTAAACGTGATGGTGCTCTTTACGAGCCGACTGTCCTTGAAAATGTTCCCAAAGAATCTAAGGTTCATTGTGAAGAGGTCTTTGGTCCGACCGTAAATCTGTATCCGGTTGACAATCTTGACGAAGCAATCAAGGAGGCCAATTCATTACCTTATGGTTTACTGGCGGCGGTCTTTACTCGTGACGTTGAAATTGCCTTCAAAACTGCCTATGAGCTCGATTGCGGCGGTGTTATGATAAACGATTCGACTGATTACAGGCTTGATTCAATGCCGTTTGGCGGCGTCAAATACTCCGGCCTTGGACGTGAAGGTTTAAAATTTTCGTTGCAGGAAATGACCGAGCCGAAGGTGATTTGTTTTAATCTTCCGGGGATATAGTTGATTATTTAAATATGCAGGTTGGATAAAAAACCGATATCTTATCTTATGCAATGCGCCCCCGGATATATCTCCGCAAAACAATATATTTTGATAACGATAGCGATAGTAACTCAAAGATTAAATTATAGTTAACTGCACCGCCGTAAGACTATTTTGGACTGCTTCGGCTTGAGTTATCATCGATCCTTCGGAGGTTCAGGCAAAGCGAAGGCTAAATTTATTTCTATAAGCCATTATTAAATAATAAGTTGCA
>CBFCYP010000137.1:0-8746 GCA_965602185.1 uncultured bacterium | reverse complement strand
AAAAGGATTTGATTTTAACGAGAGGATAAACTCAGATGACATCATTTGCCTACGCTGAAATATTAAAACCGGCGACGCGCGGAAAAGCGTTGTTATACGACATGGGGATAGCCGTTTGCGGATCAATTGTGATCGCGCTGGCGTCCCGGATAGCCTTTTACCTTCCCCTGAGCCCGGTTCCGGTAACCGCTCAGACGTTCGCGGTTCTTCTGGTCGGGGCGATTCTCGGCAGAAAACGGGCCGTCATGGCGGTCGCCGCTTACCTGGCGGAAGGCGCCATGGGCCTGCCTGTTTTCGCCAACGGCATGGCGGGAATCGGAATCCTCGGTGGTGTAACAGGCGGGTATTTGATCGGATTTCTGGCGGCCGCGTTTGTTACCGGATATCTCGCCGAATCCGGATGGGACAGGCGATTCTGGACAACCGCATTGGCAATGATTTTCGGCAACCTTGCGATTTACGTTTTCGGGGTCTCCTGGCTGGCGGTTTTCATAGGAATAGATAAGGCGCTTTACGCGGGATTATTGGTATTCCTGCCGGGTGATATTCTTAAAATTATTGTAGCCTCGCTGGTTCTTCCCTCCGGCTGGAAATTTCTGGATAGAAAAAAGAAGAGTCTCCAGGCCTATTAAAAAATAAAGCCTCGCCTGCTAACTCGCTGACACCTTGAAAAATCCGGCGGGGCGTTCCTTTTGCCTTGACCTTTGGCGGTTACTGACGATATAATAAAGGGTTATGATAAAAGGAATAATCACGAGCATGAGGCCCAGCCATTGGGTAAAAAACCTGGTGGTTTTCGCGGCCTTGATCTTCGCCCAGGTCTATACCGACCCGGATAAGGTACTTCTGGCGGTTATCGCTTTTATAGCCTTCTGCTTCGGGACCTCGGCCATATACATTATCAATGATATCTTTGATCGTGAGAATGATAAAAAACATCCTGTAAAATCTAAACGACCCATAGCCGCCGGAAAAATCTCTGTTCCAACCGCCATAACGGCTGCGCTTATTCTGTTGATTCTTTCCATTGTCCTTGCCGCATGCGCCAATCTCCTTACGGTCCTGGCCCTGGCGACCTACATGATATTGAACCTGGCCTACTCGGCGTTCCTTAAACACGTTGTTATAATTGACGTTATGTCAATCGCCGCAGGTTTTGTCCTGAGGGCGGCCGCCGGAGGATTCGCCATCGAGGTGCCGATCTCCCCCTGGCTTCTGGTCTGCACCATTCTGCTAGCCTTGTTCCTGGGATTTGGCAAGAGACGTCATGAACTGGCGCTCTTAAACGCCGAGGCGATCAATCATCGCAAGGCGCTGGCCAATTACTCGACTCCCTTCCTCGATCAGATGATTTCGGTGGTAACCGCGTCCACTGTCGTAGCCTACGCTTTTTATACGCTTTCGCCGGAGGTGGTTGAAAATTTTGGCACTCACTGGCTCTCGGCCACCATACCTTTTGTACTTTACGGGATCTTTCGCTATCTTTATTTGATTTTTCATAAGGAGATGGGAGGAAATCCTACCAAGCTGATGCTGACCGACATGCCGCTTATGCTGTGTGTCTTGTTATGGCTTGTAACAGTTTTAGTTGTAATTAATTTGGGGTAGAAATAAATGGGAAATCCAAAATCAACTGTTGCCGTCCTGAAGACCGGCCCCGAAACGGTACTTGACGATTATATTAAGCTGGGAGAAATGGCCGGGCTTTCCGGCGCGCTGGATAAAAGCAAAACCACAATATTAAAAGACAACATCTCCTGGCATCTGCCTTTTCCCGGCGCCAATACCGTGCCGTGGCAGCTGGAGGGGGCGATAAAATCTCTGCAAAATGCGGGTCTTAACGATCTGACGGCGGTGCATAACGATACCGTGGTTACCAATCCTTACGTAGGGGGCAAGCTTCTGAAACTAAAACCGGTTTACGAAAAATACAATATTCCGGAACGTTATAATAACGATCCCAAAGACCTGAAATGGAGCATATACGAACCCCATTCGCCCATGACGGTTTTGAACAGGATCTTCAAAGACGGCATAAAAATACCTGAGTTCTTTATCGGTAAAAACATCGTCCACCTGCCCACTCTGAAGACACACATTTACACCACCACCACGGGTGCCATGAAAAACGCTTTCGGAGGGCTTTTGAATACCAAAAGGCATTACACCCATTCCTGTATTCACGAGACCCTGGTCGATCTGTTGCACATACAAAAAGAGATTCATCCGGGTATTTTCGCATTCATGGATGGAACCACCGCCGGTTCCGGCCCCGGGCCCCGAACCATGACTCCGCACGTAAAAAATATAATCCTGGCCTCATCCGATCAGGTGGCGATTGACGCGGTGGCGGCCAGGATGATGGGATTCGATCCCATGTCGATCCGGTTTATCCGATTGGCTCATGAGAAGGGTCTCGGCCGCGGACGGATCGAAGAAATCGAAGTGGTCGGCGAGGATATTTCCGAAATCAATTTCGGTTTTGAGGTCGGTGATAACATGGCATCAAAAGTCGGGGATATGTTCTGGTTCTCGCCGTTGAAGATATTTCAAAGGCTGCTGTTCCACACTCCCATCGTCTATATTTTCGTTTTCGCTTCGGCGTTCTATCATGACCGGCTCTGGTATCCATTGAAAGGGAAAAGAGTTTTTCGCAAATGGCTGGAAAATACCGAATGGGGCGGGCTTTTCAAAGAGTATTGATTTATGCTTGCGGGAGTAATTGATCGGTGACGCTGTTTTTGTTAATGGCTGTTGTGGTAGCGTTAAACGTATGCGGTCACGTTTTCCTGAAAATCGGCATGAACCAGGTGGGCGAGATCGGGGAGCGGTCAGCGATGGAATTCGGATTATCGTCCATCACCAATATTTTTGTCTTATTGGGTCTGGCCGGATATGTTTCGTCGGTGACGGGATATATTGTGGTATTATCGAAAACCAACCTTTCGGTGGCATACCCGATTCTGATGAGCACCGGTTACGCCCTGGTGGTGCTGGTATCATTTATTTTTCTGAAAGAACCGTTCAGCGCCGTGAAATGGTTCGGCATAGCCTTAATCTTAATAGGCGTTATTCTTATTAGCCTTAAAGGCTGAAAATCCCTTTCTACATATCCATATATCCATATTTATTGAAACCACTTTTTTAATAATACGTAATTAGGGTAGAATAAAAAAAGAGGGCAAAGATCGTCGGAGGGTAGGTTGGCCGCCTTGAACGTCCGACGATCCAGTTCCCGTGCAGGAAAACCTTTTCTGCCCTCAGCTAACTTAAGGATAACAATTACGCCCGAGTTTGTCAACAAATAATAATTAAATCAAAAGGAGAAGTGCAATGAAAAGGACTTTGATAATATCGCTGGCGTTGGTCATACCTCTGGCGGCACCCGTTTTCGCGGGAAATCTTCCCGTAACCCAGGTGGCGAAGATAATCGATTTCAAGGCGTCACTGGCTTTAACCGACGCGCAGGTCAAGAAACTGGAACAGATCAATAAAAACGCCGTCGAAAAGATGATCGAGGCCAAAGGCCAGGCCAACATCAGATTTCAGGAGATAGAAAAATTCACCTCCAACTGGACGAATATGAACGGTACCGCGGTCAGGCAACTGATTAAAGAATATTACGAATTCATGGCCGCGTATAAAGCCGCCGAGGTCGATGCCATTTTGCAGGCACGAGCCATCCTGAAACCGGATCAGCTGTCGAAATATCAGCAACTGGCGTCCATCGACGCCCTCATGATCATTCTGGAACACGACCTGGCTTTAAATTAGCGCTCCCAGGCTCCATTTAATCCCTCGGAGCCTTTTCTATACCGGCCCCTGCCCCGATCCCTCCGGGGCAGGGGTTTTTTTTATATATCATTTTAGTTGTCAAGTCCGGTCGCGGCCGGATGAACCGGCCGCCTGCTTCCGTTCCCGTAAGGAAACCCCGCCAAAGGTGTGGCTTACGGCGCATAGAGCGGTCACTGCAAGCAGTGACGCGCAGGCGGGTGTCGGGTTTCTCATCCCCGACTATTAGTCGGGGATTCGGAACACCGACCTACTTCAAGTATAATAATTTACGAACAGCAGTATTGGCGGATGATTTCACCCGGGCGAAATAGATGCCCGAGGAATAACCTGAAGGGTTCCAGATTGCAGAATTGTCATTTATTTTAAGCGATTCCCGGAATCTGCCCAGGATATCGTAAATCTCTATGATTATGTCTACAGTTGACGCATTCCCGATACTAATGGTTACAGCGGAATTGAAGGGATTGGGGTAGCATTGGATAGTAAATGGTTTACGCGGTAAAGTTGACGCTTCGGGGTTGTCATCCCGGACGTCAGTTTGAATATCAGGATTGAGATACAGCATTAATCCAAGATGTACCGGCGACACTAAATCCCTATCACCATCCTTGTCGACATCGGAAAAACTGGGCCCCATGTTTCCATTTCTATGATCAGTGATTATATTCTGAAAATCCTCAGTAATAAATGTGAATGAGTGTTGTAAGGGGGTTCCATCATTGCGGTAAAACAATAATCTCAATTGCAGAGTATCTGAATTACGTTTGTCTCCAATGAAAAGATCAAGATCATTGTCATTGTCAATATCTTCCAGCAAACATGTGAAGGCGCCATGATACTCCCATTGAGGAAGATTTAAATATCCATTATAATTGAAATCGTAGACCGCCGGTGTTCCAATATTTTTATATAAATCTACCTGTTGGCTGTTGGCATGACCTACCAGGATATCATAATCTCCATCAGCATCAATATCTCCTGCATTGACAGTGAATATATCCTGGAGTCTCCCATCGGGCGGGAACAAATCCATACGGTTACTCCAAATTGGCCAGGTCGAATCGTTAATGTTTTCATAGTATCCGATCGTACTATGACCTCCAGGCGTTAGATAATCGTAATCACCGTCGGCGTCTATATCAACAAAGGAGCCCACCGTAAAAGGTAAGACATGATCAATCCTGCTATACTTTATTTCGTCATTTGTACTTTCATTTAGAAAAAGTGAAGTTCCGGGTGTTAAATCGTCGTCACCATCACCGTCCAAATCGACTGAATTATTTAACGCGGTACCGCCTTGCCTGGGAATCAAATAGAAAAATAGAGTATCATATATCTGTTCGAATTGCGGAAATGCTCCTATCCCTTGATTCTCAAAATAGAATAGGTGCGCGTATTCGCCAGCGAGAAACAGGTCGAGATCGCCGTCAGCATCGATATCAGCAAGCTCGGGTGTTTCCCACCAATCGGTAGTATCTCTATAAGGCAAGAGGTTATCGGTAATGAGAGTAAATTGAGCACTTGAGGGAGTTCCGGTATTCTCATAGTATGAGATCGTACCCAGATATTTGCAGACGATTAGATCGTAATCGCCATCCAAGTCAAGATCACCGAAATCAAAATTAAATCCTCCAAAGAAAGACAAATTCTGATAATATCGAGTTACCATTACATAATTGGGCTCATATATGGTTCCTGTATTTTCAGCGAAATATATTTCAAAATCTCTAAATCCGGCCCCTGAAAAATAATCCATATCGCCATCGTTATCTATATCAACCAGGGTCACATTACTCTGCCCATCCAGCGGACCTAGGGGATATCTATATACAAAATTAGGATTAATTGAATCTCCATCATTCCATAACACCATTCCACCTGCTTCCAATTTATCAGAAAAAGCAGCGTCCAAATCGCCATCACCATCAAGGTCAGCGAAATCGACATCAGCGGCGCCACCATATATCGAAGGATGCCTTAAACCGCGGAATTCCTCCAATCGAAATTCAAAAAATGGTGTCTGAGGGCTTCCCACGTTTTCAAAAAACACCAGTGTTCCGCAATCGCCCCCACCATAGAACATATCGAGATCCCCATCGCTATCAATATCCGCCAACGAGATTCGTGTAAAGTAAGAACCTCCAAGGAATAGGTTTTCATAATAAACATCATCCACCCAACCGCCGAGAACCTGCTGCCAAGTGGTATCCTGGGCGTAAGTCAAAGACGTGGCGATAATAAGATAAATAATACTGATGAAGAATATTATTATGAGTCCTGTTTTTTTCATCCGACCCCAACAAGTTAATATGCAATCATAATATAAGGATTTATCCATGTTTGGCAAAGGGAAATTTTAATATGCGGCGTCAGTCCCGCCTTTGGCGGGATTCCCTGACGCATCGTTCCGGCAGGAAGGGGTTCCTGCCGGCGCAAGGTGCGGTCTTTGCCCACCCGTTGGGTGGGGCACCAAATCAAATTTCAAATCCGGGGTGGCGCTCCCAAACTAGTTTGGGAGCGATATTGGGACCTTAATCACATTCAACCCCAAACCCCGCCTATGGCGGGGCAAAAGTTGGGAGGACAGACATTTCCTACGGATCCGTAGGACCTGTCTGTCCTTAATGGCGACAATATTAAATTCGGCCAGACAGGAATGTCCGGCCTACCAGATAAAATGGCAGGTTGGGGATTTATCCCCCAACGGGTAGATCATTCATGCTTATTCCGATTTCATCGGAAAAAGCATGCCACCCCACCGACGATCTGCATGTCGCAATTTATTGCGATCGCATCCTCGCGGTCAGAATGAATTCTGACACGCAGGCGAAAAATGCCGGTCTGCGAAAAACACTGGTTGCCAGGCGCCGCTTGGCAACCGGGGCGTCGGGTTCCTCATCCCCGACTATTAGTCGGGGATTCGGAACGCCGACCTACAATCTACAATCAATAATCTAATATGGTTATTTATCGAGTTTGGTTCTGTTTTCCAGGGCGCGGGCGAGGGTGTTTTTATCGGCGTACTCCAGCGAGCCACCGGCCGGCAAGCCCCGGGCGATCCGGGTTATCTTTACATTTTTGCCGGATAAGATCGAAAGTAAATACGAGGCCGTGGCCTCTCCCTCGGTGGTGGGATTAGTGGCGAGGATTATCTCGATTGGCTTATCACCTATCCTTTTTTTCAGGGAACTGATATTCAGATCATCCGGGCCGATGCCATCTAAAGGGGAAAGCGCCCCGCCCAGAACATGATATGAACCGTGATATTCGCCGGTGGATTCGATGGCTGTAACATCGGACGGTTCCTCTACCACGCAGATTAAAGAACCATCCCTGGAATTATCTCCACAGATATCACATTTATCGCTATCAGCCAGATTCCCGCATATTTTACAGGGTTTTAGAGATTCCCTGGCGTTGACTATACGCTGCGCAATATCCCTGGAATCCTCGACAGGTCTCTTAAGCAGAAAAAAAGCGAGCCGGGCCGCGCTTTTTCTTCCTATTCCCGGCAGAGACGAAAACGCTTCTATTAGATCTTCAAGCGCTCTGGGCATATTTTATTAAAGGGGTAGACCCGGTATTTTCAATCCGCCGGTGAGCCCGGATAGTCCGTTCATCTGCAATTCCGAGGCTTTTTCCCTGGCCTGGTTTACGGCCGCCAGGACCAGCTCCTCGAGCATCTCGACATCCTCAGGATCAACGACTTCCGGATCTATCTTAATCTCCAGGATTTCCTGTTTACCGTTGGCGACGACCTTAACCATCCCGCCGCCCGACGTGGCTTCTACTCTCTTTTCGGCGAGCTCTTCCTGCATCTGCTCCATTTTGGCTTGCACCGCCTGCATCTGCTTCATCAAATCGCCAAGTCCCTTAGCCATATATGCTCCTTTTATTAGTCTTAGAAAGTAATCGTGCATCTCCTTCTCCCCGATCCCACGCTATTGGGTTAATATTTCGCCGTCCATAAGATCAAACAATTTTTTTACCCCGGGCGATCCATTAAATAGCTTTTCGGGATTTAAATTACCCGGAAGATCCCCGGATTTTCTCCCTTCGTTTGGTCCCTGTATGATATTAAGTTTCATCTCCTTCGAGAAGTATTTTTTTAAATATTTTTCCAACGATTTTTTATTGCTGATTTTATTGAGTTGTTCGAATTGAAATTTGTGCGAATTGTTCATTCCTATTCTTAAGACATTGTTCTCAAACTGTGACGGCATACTCAGGCTTAAATGAGCGAAAATCGCCTTGTCCTCCTGCGATATAAAACTGCAAAAACCATCCCAGTTTTCCGCAATAATATCAAAACTCAAATTACCCTGATATGACAGGGGCTCGACGGGATTTTTTCTGTCGACCATGGGGGCGGGTTCACGGGCTGGAGTAAACTTTGCGTTGAACTCGGAATTGTACGGTTTCGCGCCTTTTCTTTCGGTCCGCTCTTTGAATGTCGATCCCTTCGGGGTCGAGGGAGTATTATAATTTCCTGTTTTGGGAGGCTGATTTTTAAGCAGGTCTTCGAGGGTTACCGCCCTGTCCATGGACGAAAGTTTGACCAGAACCGCCTCAAATGAGAAACGGGGATCCTGACCCGATTTGACCATCTGTTTATAGTCGGCCAGGATCGTAAAAAATCGTAGAAGATCGACGCTTTCGATGTCTTCTAAAATCTCCTTCGCCTGCTCGATCTCGTTTTTTTCCATCTCGAGGATTGTAATGTCCTCCACGCCGTTTTTTACCAGCATTAGGGACCGGACATACCCCGTCAACGCCTCCGCCAGTTCCTGCGAATCCCCGCCGGACTTAATGAAATCCCCGAATAAAGACAGGGCCCTGGAGGTATCATGCGCGATTAAGGCACCGGTGATATTAAACAGGAATTCGGTTTTTACTATGCCCAGAATTTCCGCCGCCCCGGCCATGCTGATATTGCCGTCGGAAAAACTCG
>CBFCYP010000136.1:0-8924 GCA_965602185.1 uncultured bacterium | reverse complement strand
CTTGCGGAGATATGATGAGGCTTTTTTTGAAGATAGAAAACGGCGTCATTGTGGACGCTAAATTTAAGACCTTTGGATGCGGGGCCGCTATAGCCTCATCGTCCATGTTAACCGAGATGCTTAAAGGCAAAACCCTTGAAGAAGCGCTGAATATTTCCAACGATGAGGTGGTGAAAGCCCTGGGGGGATTGCCGGAGGCGAAAATTCATTGTTCGGTGATGGCCGAGGAAGCGCTGAAGGCGGCCATGAACGATTTTGAAAGTAAAGAAAAATAGATCGATTTTAAACGATTGATTGGTGAAATAGTTGAATGGAATTTGCGAGAATCGGGAGGAAATGTGAAAAAGACGGTTTTAATTTTGGCGTTGGCTGCAGGAATGGCATTAATGGGATGCGATAGCCGCAGCGCCCTCGATAAGATAATTCAGGAAGATCCTGAATATAGGGCTTATATCATGGGTGAACTGCTGTCGTACGACGATACCCGGGCGGCCCTCGCCGATACGGTTTTCGCCGACGAAGAACTCTTCTCGACTCGTATCGACAGCATGTGCCAGGTCGATAGATCCCGGGAGATGTTGTTGGGGCATATCCTCGCCGCCGACACAACCGGCGAGTGGATACTTAATACCCTTGCCGAGGATCCGGACATGAAACAGGCTATGAGAAGAGCGTCAAGACAATAAGATTTTCTAATATCGATTTTCGGGCGCTGAAAACGCGCCCTTTTTTATCTCAGCGCTTTCTGAGCTTCATTAATTGAGAACGCCCAGACCAGTGCGGTTATGGCGATAAGGCTGAGGACGACCAGAGGTGAATTCGATATGGTGGCGACGATTCCTGCCAGGTCTATTTCCGGAATCGGAATCTCTGAAATAAATGATTGCAGGCTATTATAAGTATCAGCTAAATCCAGGGAGTTGAAAAACGATCTGATATCCTTCCAGAACCAGGCACCCAGAAAAAGGGGTAATGCCGAAAAGAATACGAAAACAGGAAGGACCGCTTTTTCCAATCGATTTCTTATTACATGCTCTTTTTCATATACCAGAATCCGCGGTAAAATATCTCTTTCGAACGACAGCGGGGAGGTTTTAGGAGTTGAGACAGCAAGCCTTTCCTCCAGCTCCGGCTCCAGGTTCGCTATCCGGCCGCAGTGCGGGCAATTCTCAATATGCTTTAAAAATTCCTGCGGGTTTTCAGGATTCCGATCGCCGTGATCCAGATAATATTTTATATCATCACAATTGTATCGCATATTTGCTCCAGAGTTGCTTCAGTTCATATTTAGCGCGGTAAAGCCGGATCTTTACTGTCCCGACGGGACAATCCAGCGTTTCCGCTATCTCCTCATATTTCAAATCTTCATAATAGTGAAGAATAATCACCGCCCGGTATTCCGGCTTCAGTTTCGCGATTATTTTTTCCAGGATTATTCTGGTATTATGCCTCTTATAAGAATCGTCAACCGGATCAAAGGCGGCGTTCCCCTCTCTTTCGGTTAGTTTCTTTTCGCGTGCAAGATGAGCCATAGCGGTATTATAAGCGATACGGTAGAGCCAGGTCTTGAAACTCGATCTCTGCTCGAATCTTCGAATGGACCTGTAAGCTCGAAGAAATACCTCCTGGGTAATATCCCTGGCTTCCTCCGCGGATTTTACCAGTCCGAATATCAGTGTATAAACAAAATCTTCATATCGATTTACTAAAGTACCGAAGGCCTCACAGTTACCCTCCCTGATTTCCAGTATTACGGAAATATCAGGATCCCCGAACTCCGCCCTTATTTCGGCGATTTTAAGCCTTTTTTGTCCGATTATATTGGAAATCGCTGATGTGGCTGAATTCTGCTTCATCTCTGTGCCTTTGACTTACAATACGATGATTTTGTTTCATATGATTCAATATTTCTGAAACAATATCCTCTCCAGAAATATCAAAGAGATAAAAACAGGAGGTAGTAATGTGGCATGGAGATCCCAATTTCAGTGTTGTGCTGATTGTCGCGATTGTATTTAGTTCGCTAATCGCCATTCCGATTTTAATCGGATCTCTTATTTATCGTAATTCCCAGAAAAGAAGAGAAGCGGAATTAATTCGTCTGGCAATTGAAAAAGGCCAACCGGTGCCTTATTTCCCTGATAAAGCATCGAAATACGGTACCTTGAAGGTCGCTCTGGTGTGGTTAGGCGGCGGTATAGGCTGGATTTTTATGATAATTGTCGGCGAGATATTGGATTGGGTTGGTGTTTCGATCGGAATAGTCCCGATTTTTATAGGTGTTGCCTTACTTATCGGTTGGCTGGTTGAGAAAAGTTCCAACGGTGAAGGGCAAAAAACCGCCTAAAGCTCTTCTTTATACCATGTTCCGAATTTGAACCAGGCACCCAGCCAGAGGCCCTTGATAACGGTTGAAATTGTAATGGCCCAGAATATGCCGATAGGGCCAAGCCCCAGAGAAATAGCCAGATAATAGGCTAAGGGAATCCTGATAAGGGTGCCGGGAACCGAGACAATAGTCGGCGGGATAGTATGCCCGGCGCCCGTGAAAGCCCCCTCGAAGACGAATTCGAATCCCATAAATAGCTGAGAAAGCCCGAGGATTCGCAAATAATCGGCCGAAATTCTGATTACGTCCGGTTCCTCCGAGAAAATTACGGTAATGTACTCCGGGAACGCCACGAATATGGCCCCGAAGAAAAGCGTTATAGCGGACATGATTCCCGAAGAGGCCCAGACAGATTTCGCGGCCCTGGCGGGATTCCGCGCCCCCAGGTTCTGTCCCACCATGGACGATACCGCCATGTAGAAACCGTGACAGGTCATATAAGATATCGATTCAACCCGGTTGCCGACCGGAATCGAGGCCACCGCCGCGGTACCGAACTCCGACATTATCCTGGTTAACACCAGGTAAACGAGAGTAAAATTCAATCCCGCCAGCGATATGGGAAGACCGATTTTGACCGTTTTCAAAACCACCTTAAAATCGATCTTGAATAGATTTGCCGGGATTATTTTAAACGGAATTCGACCGGCTTTAACGAAGTATAATCCGATCAATCCGGCGAACGTATGCGCAACCGTGGTGGCTATGCCCGCTCCAATAACTTCCAAACGGGGAAATATCCATATGCCGTAAATAAGAAATATATCCAGTAAGATGTTTATGGCCACCGTCCAGGCCATGAGGATCATGGGAGTTTTGGTATCGCCCACGGCTCGGAAGATGGACCAGACCACTTCCGCAAAGAACAGGGGGGGGACCGAGAGAAACACGATCCTGATATATATCGTGGCCATCCTCTCGACTTCGGGCCCCAGGTTCAACAGTGAAATAATATCATCGGCGAACATAATACCGGCCGCCGCCAGGATCGATGAAAAGAAAAACGCGAACCGGTTTATGTCCATTGCCCGTTTGGATGCGCCCTCTAAATTTTTGGCGCCATAGTCGCGAGAAATCAAAGCCACCGTTCCCACGGAGATCAGATCCATGAGCGAAAATATGATCCACATGAGAAAACCTGCCGATCCGACCGCCGCCAGTTCCTCATCGCCAAGATGTCCGACAAGCGCGGTGTCGACAAGGTTGTTCACCACTATGGCGAACGTCGATAGGACCGCCGGAAAAGCCAGCGCGAAAATATGCCGCGGTATCGACCCGGTTGTTAAATCTCTTGCCATTTTCTATTCTTCAAAATAGTTTTAAAACCAACCCCAGGAGACGGTTGATTTAGATAATCTACGCAAAGATTATAGATTATAACTAATTTATCAATTAATTGCTAAAAAAGTTGCAGACCGGCCGGAAACTTTTTCTGTGGACAGGACAGGGCCCCAGTTTTTCAAGATTAATAATATGCTCTTTTGTCGGATAACCTTTATGCTTTGAGAATCCATATCCGGGATACCTTTTCTCCAGCCGATTCATCAGCATATCCCTGTGCGTTTTTGCCATTATGGAAGCCGCCGCTATTGATATTTCTTTTGAGTCGCCTTTAACCACTGCTTTTTGCCTGATATCGAGTTCCGGTATTTCAAATCTGCCGTCGACCATGATAAAATCGGGCTTTATTTTCAGTTTTCCAACCGCTCTGCGCATTGCCAGGAACGTTGCCTGGAGGATATTGATCTCATCCACCGTCTCCGGTCCCACAACTCCGAAACCCCATTGAGTCGAGGAGCCCTCGATACGTTCTCTTAAGAATTCCCGGCGATTGGGGGTCAGTGTTTTTGAATCTTCGATACCGGTAACGTCCAGGTCAGCGGAGAGAATAACCGCCGCCGCCACAACCGGCCCGGCCAGGGGACCCCTTCCGGCCTCGTCCACCCCGCAAATTAAAGGCCCGGTAAAATCTCCGGGCCTTCGAATTCCTTTATCTAAATTGATCAATTTTCCTTTTTTTCGGCTATCCTCGCCTTTTTGCCCACCACGCCACGAAGGTAATAGAGCTTCGCCCGGCGCACCTTGCCTTTACGTATTATCTGGATTTTATCTATATTCGGAGAATGAAGGGGAAATACCCTTTCCACTTCTATTCCGGCGGATACTTTTCTGACCGTAATCGATTCTGAAACACCGCCTCCTTTACGGGAGATAACGGTTCCCTGGAAAACCTGGATTCTTTCTTTATCCCCTTCCTTGATCTTTACGTGTATCTTGAGGGTGTCTCCGGGCCCGAATTCCGGTATCTCCTGTTTGAGGTATTTCCCCTCAAGCGATTTTAACTCCGACATTTTTCCGTCTCCGTATTTTTATATTTATTCAAAGCATCATTTTCATCTTTTGTCAAGCTTTTAGATTCGAAAAGATCCGGCCTTCTGGTTTTGGTTCTGTATAGAGCGTTTCCCAGCCGCCATTTTCTAATGTTCTCATGGTGTCCCGAAATAAGCACCTCCGGGACCTTAAGTCCTTCAAATTCTTCCGGCCGGGTATATTCTTCCGGCCCCAGAATCCCCTTGAAATGCGAGTCCTCCTCCGCCGATCCGAAATCCTTCATGGTACCCGGCAGAAGCCTTAGGACGGCATCGACCATAACGCAGGCGGCGTGCTCGCCGCCGGTCAGGGCGTAGTCGCCTATTGAGATTTCCTTCAGTTTGCCTATTTCCACGACCCTCTGGTCGACGCCTTTGTAATGCCCGCAGAGTATGACCATCCATTTGCTTTTGGCAAATTCATTCGCCATCTCCTGGTTGAAAACTTCGCCGCCGGCCGACGTTAAAATTCTCAAAGCCTTATTCTCAGGATCTATATTATTCAAAGCTTCAATTATTGGTTCCGGTTTCATTACCATACCGGGGCCGCCGCCGTAGGGAACATCGTCTACGACTTTATGTTTATCATGTGTAAAATCCCTGAGATCGTGAACGTTGATTTTATAATTCCCGTGCTCACGTCCTTTGCCTATCAGGCTCTCGGATAGCGGAACATCAACCATCTTCGGGAAAATTGTAACGATATCGATTCGCATGAAATTTAAAATAGGCCTTCTATTTTTCTTATTACGATCTTTTTCTCTTTAATATTAACTTCCTGTATGATTGCCTTCACGAACGGAATCATAATCTCTCTATTATCCGATTTGACATTAAGAATAGCGTTGGCAACGTTGCTGTCTACGGATTTTACTATGCCGATTAATTCACCGTTTTCGTCGTAGACATCGGCTCCTTCCAGCTCAAAATGATAAAATTCCGATTCTTTCAGGGGTTTCAGTTCATCTTTCTCAACCAGTATCTCGGCGCCTTTCCAGTATTCGGCCGTCTCTTGATCCTCTATCCCTCTTAATTTAAGCCCGATCCTTTTATTCAACGACTTGGTGAATTCAATCACGAAATCGCCCGATTTTTCTCCTTTTTCAAGGGTAACAGTCGATCCCTCTTTCAGGTTTTCGGACATGGCGTTGTAAAGAACGGCCGCCAATTCGCCCCTGAAACCGCGTGGCCCCTTGATGTATGCCACAGAAATTTTCATGAAATCGGCGGCCGGTTATTCTCTAATCTGATGCTCCCGTTATTCCAGGATTTCGAGGAGCGCCCGTTTTCCTTTCTTGGCCGAAGCCGCCGCTATCAATGTCCTTATCGCTTTCGCGGTCTGGCCCTTGCGGCCGATTACTTTGCCCAGGTCGTCAGAATATACGCGCAGTTCGTAGACAGTTGTCTTTTCTCCTTCAACCTCCGTTACGTTTACCGAGTCGGGATTGTCAACAAGTTGCTTGGCGATGGATTCAATAAATTCCTTCACGATTTCCTCCTTGATTGAGGTTCAATACGAGGGCTGTTAAGAACTCTCTTCAGCTTTCTTCGGTTTTTTCTTTTTAATTCTCTCAGTTAATTCTGTTTTTAACTCCAATTCGGTTACGTCTTCACCTTTTTTCTTCCTGTCCCATTTATCCCAGAGACCGGCTTCCTTGAAAATCGAGGAAACAGTATCGCTGGTGGTGGCGCCGGTATCAAGCCACTGAAAGATCTTATCCTCGTTGAGCGATACTTTGGCCGGCTTTTCGATGGGATGATAAAATCCCAGGATCTCAACAAATCGCCCGTCACGAGCCTTGCGCGAATCGATAGCTACCAAACGATAGAACGGCCTTTTTTTGGCTCCCATTCTCCGTAATCTTATTGTTACTGCCACTAATCCTCCTGAATAATCCTCTTCGGGTTTTATAAGGGAAATCCTTTGGGCATTCCCATGCGTGAAACTTTCTTTATCATCTTTTGCATCTGCCCGAACTGCTTAAGGAGTTGATTGACCTCCTGAATATTGGTTCCCGAACCTGCCGCGATCCTCCTCCGCCGCGAACCGTCGATTATCGCCGGTTGCAGCCGTTCTTTTTTGGTCATGCTGTTGACTATCGCCTCGATCCGAACCAGCCCTCTGTCATCGACCTCCACGCCTTTCAACTGCTTACTTAAACCCGGAATCATCTCCAGAAGATTCTGCAGAGGCCCCATTTTTTTCAGCTGGTGAAGCTGCGAAAGGAAATCTTCGAACGTGAAACTCTCCTTGCGGAGCTTCTTTTCAAGCTTCTTCGCTTCCTCAACATCGACCGTCTCCTGGGCCTTCTCGACCAGGCTGACAATATCGCCCATTCCGAGTATCCGCGAGGCTATTCTTTCGGGATGGAACTCCTCCAGGTCGGAAAGCTTCTCGCCGGTACCTATAAATTTAATCGGTATATCCAGCGCTCCCTTAAGCGACATGGCCGCCCCGCCCCTGGCGTCGCCGTCCATCTTGGTTAACGCGGCTCCCGTTAGATTTACTCGCTGGTGAAACTCTCTGGCCACATTCAACGCTTCCTGGCCGGTCATGGCGTCGGCGATAAATAAAACCTCATTGGGAGAGGAGGCCTTCTTAACATCCTCCAGCTCTTTCATCAGCTCGTTATCTATCTGTAACCGCCCGGCGGTATCGACAATCGCCGCGTCCAGCATATTCTCCCGCGCGTGTCCGATCGCCTCTCTGGCGATCTTATCCGCCGATGATTCCGATGTGAAAAACGGCATTTTTATCGAATCCGCAAGTACCTCGAGCTGTTTTTTCGCCGCGGGGCGATGAACATCCGCCGCTACCAGAAGCGGTTTCTTGCCCTTTTTTCGCAGATAAAGAGCCAGTTTTCCAGCGAAGGTGGTTTTGCCCGAGCCCTGTAATCCCGCTAAAAGGATAACCGTCGGAGGATTTCCGGCAAATGAGAGATCCTCGCGCGAGCCGCCTAAAAGCTCGATCATGCTGTCCTTTACGACCTTCACAAGCTGCTGTCCGGGAGTGATCGATTTGGTGACTTCTCGCCCCAACGCTTCCCGCTCGACGTCGGCCACGAATTTCCTGGCCACCTTGTAATTGACATCTGCCTCCAGGAGCGCCATGCGGATCTCTTTGGCGGCTTCGGAGATGTTCTTTTCGGAAAGGTAGCCCCGCCCGGTAACCTTCTTGAAAATTCCGTCGAGTTTTTCGGTTATCAGCTCAAACATAATTTATTATCTCTCATACACCTCCGGGATTATTATATAAGGATGAAATGGATATATTTCACCCTTTACCCCGAAAGATCAAGCTATTATAATAACGATTTTTAAATTATATGCAACAAGAATTTAGAGGTTTTACCTCAAATCTGCCTGTCGCATTTTATTACGACCGCGGGCTAATAAAACTTGTTGTGTTTCGGGAACTATGATTCCCGAAACCGGGAGTGCGTGGAAAAATGGGGAGGGCGGAGGGCAGGGTGGCAACCCCCCGCCAAAGGCGGGATTTGGGGTTGAGGAAATCTGTTGAGGATTTAGGTATCTTATAATAAAATTATCAATATGAAATACCAATATTCTCTGAAAATTCATCGAATCGTCTAATAATCCGGGGGAGGATTTATTATGGATGATCAAAATACTAATGAACAATTGCCGGTCGGGGGAGAGGAATCCAAACCGGCCGCAAAAAGCGAGTGGGCCGGCAAACTGGACACCATCGGCTGGGCGTTATTTTTCATCTGGGTCGGCATCGCGTTTCTGCTGGACTTCGGATTTGGTGTAGGTCTTCTGGGAATCGGCGTCATAACCCTGGGGATACAGGTCGCGCGCACCCGTTACGGGCTTAAAACCGAGACATTCTGGATTATCATAGGAATTCTGTTTATACTCGGTGGCCTCTGGCAACTGTTCGAACCCGATATTCCTATTATCCCTATTCTGCTGATTGTGGCCGGTCTTATTGTCCTCTTATCGGTAATGCGCAAGAAGTAGGAATTTTACTCTGTCATTCCGGCGAAAGCAGGAATCCATAAAGGCAAGCCATTATGAATGCCGGATTGGTGTCCGGATCGACACAGGAAGAATCGTAATAGAAGCAATATCCGTAGGGGTCGATCTCAGATCGACCCTTTTCAGCATTTTGAAATTGAATTTTCATATGGATATTATTAAAT
>CBFCYP010000135.1:0-8974 GCA_965602185.1 uncultured bacterium | reverse complement strand
TCCTTCGCCGTCGTTCCGATTTCCGAGGCCAGGTCCTCGGAGAGATGCACCTTCTTTAGCTGTTCATCCGATACCTCCGCGCTGGACTCGAACGTCGCCTCGATAATAGCCAGGTCGGCGCCCCGGACATTGTCCCGCAACGATTCGCAGTCGCCGGTATCGCCGCTTATGACCACGGTCTCATCGCCGCAGGATATCTTATAGCCCAACGCCGGAAGCGGGTCCATCACCGGCTGGCCTTCGATCGAGCCGCAATGTACCACCGGGAACGGCTGTACCGTCATACCCGAGAACCTATATTTCTCATCGGCGCACGCTTCTCCAAGAATGATTCTATATGGAATGGTAGCCATATAGATTTTTTCGAAATTCTCCACGAAGGAGATTACCTCCAGGCAGTTTTCCGGTGCGAATATATGAAGATCGTTCTTTCGTCCGATCATCCTCAAGAAACCGAGCAATGAATGCAGGCCGCCCATATGATCGAAATGACCGTGAGTGAAGAAGATCGCTTTGATTTTATCCCTGTCTGTATTGCTTGATTTCAAATCGCGCAATATCCCGTCGCCAGTATCGAAAAGGAGAGCGCCCTTGTCCGATTCAATCAGAATATGCTGGGAAACTCCGGCCCTGGAATAGAGTATTTTTGCTTTCAGGCTTTTGCCGTCCCAGTTAAAAGAATAATCAGAATTTTCGGACATCAGATTAACCTCTTTTGAATTAACAGATTATCGATCCATCAATATATTTAAATCGCGCGTTTTCGGAAACATCTATTTTCATGGACAAGCCTGCTTTACTTGTGCGGGATTTATGATTGCAACCGACGGTGTGAAAATCCGTAGATAAAAATGAGAGAATTATGAAAAGGAGGAAATAATGAGGACGATCGCCATATCGATACTCGCTATAATTATGATGGTTTCATTTATCGATGCCGCCGACCTGGAATGTGATAATCAGTGGAAAAGCAAACATAATGTATATCGTATTAATCACGATCTTCACAATTACAATTACCACTGGAATGACGGGATAAGATTTGAAATTGATGACGGTGACGTAATTATTACCTGCGAAAAGCGGCGCTACAAAACGGACGAGGTCAAAATTACGGAAGATTACAGACTTTATGTCAACGGTGACAGGGTGGACGTGGACAACGATCAGAAAGAATTGCTGAAAGACTTTTACAATAAGGCGATTGACCTGCATGAAGAGGCCGAAATAATTGCCAGAGAGGGCGCGAAGATCGGAGTTAAAGGCGCCAAGATAGGCACCAAGGCTGCGGCCGGCGCTTTACAAATGCTCTTTCTGGATTTCGATGAGGATGAATTCGAGGAAAAAATAGAGCGTGAAGCTGAAGGTCTGGAGGAGATGGCCGAAGAGCTCGAGGCGAGAGCCGAGGTTCTGGAGGATATGGCAGAAGACCTGGAAGACATACACGATGATCTCTCACATAAAATACCGGAACTCCGCGAGCTCAAATGGTTTTGATATATATGTTACTCACCTAAGCGGAAAAGGCGGCCGATCCGGCCGCCTTTTTTATTGAGATTGAAACCACGTAATTATTTCAATAAAATCATCTTTATCGATTTCGAGTACTGTTCCGTCTCCAGCCTGGCGAAATAGATGCCGGATGTCTTATCGGAAGCGTTCCAGGTGACGTCATAATAACCCGCCTGTTGCTTCTCGTCGACCAGGGTTGTTACCTTGCGTCCCAGGATATCGTAAATATTTATCTTTACCTGCGATTCATCAGGAAGGGCATATCTAAATGATGTCGATGCATTAAACGGGTTGGGATAATTCTGTGAGATACTGAAGGATCTGACGACATTGATATCTTTTTCAATACCGGTTATGGGATCGCTGTATGATGCCATCCCGCCGCCGAATGTTCCTATCCATTTCGTATTATCGCTATCGGCTGCAAGGCACATGATATAATTCATGGGCAATCCCGAATTATCGGTAGTATGCCATGTCCATTCGTTTCTGTCATATCTACCCAACCCGTTTCCGGTGCCAAACCAGACTATGTTGTTGATATCAATGGCGATATCCTTTATTACGTTTCTCGTAAGTCCCTGAAATATAAAAGTCTCCCAGTCGTCGCCGTCATAGCTGGCGCCGCCGTAGGTGGTGCCGATCCATTTAACGTCATATTGGTCTATGGCAATGGATATGACCTGGTTATTGTGCAAACCCGAGTTCGAGGTATTATAAACCGTCCAATTGCTATTATCGAAAACCGCCACCCCGCCCTGATCCGTGCCTATCCACTTTCTTCCGGCTTCATCGATCACGATAGATGTTACATAATTATCCGGCAGGCCCGAATTGCCTGTTGTATAGAAATACCAGGAGGAGTTGTTGTATTTAGCCAGGCCAAGATGAGTGCCCACCCATTTTGTCCCGTTGTTATCTATTGCTATATCGGAAATCGTGTAGCCCGGTATATAGTTATTCCAGTTGTTTCCGTCGAACGAGACTACTCCCATATAGCTCCAGTAGGTCCCGATCCATGCCATACCGTTGTCCTCGATAGCAACGGAGCTGATATCGTTGCAGGGCAAACCGGAGTTTTCGGTATTGTAAACAATCCAGTTGTTATCATCAAAATACGCCAGCCCGCCGGTGATATCCTCCAGGGATGTTCCCCAGGTGCCGATCCATTTATCATCGTTGCCGTCCAATGCGATATCCAGAACCTCATTATGAGGCAGGCCGGAGTTACTGGTATTGTATTGAGTCCAATCATTATCGTCGAATAGAGCGAGGCCATATAACGTGCCGATCCATTTTCCACTATCGGAGTCGATTATTAACGATTCAACCCAGTCGGCGGGCAAGTCCGAATTTGACGGATCATAAACATTCCACGAATATCCGTCATAATGCACCAATCCGCCCGATTCATTGGGCAGAAGGGCCGTTTGCATGCCTATCCAGAGAGAAGCATCAAGATCGATTGCGACCGAAAGAACCGCGTTATTGGGCAAACCGGAGTTTTGCGTGGTATAAACCGACCAGGTCGTGCCGTCAAACCGGGCCAGGCCGCCATAAAGCGGCGACTGACCGTGTGTTCCGATCCATAACGCGCCGGTCGAATCGAAAGTGATCGAAGTTACGTAATTGCCGGGCAAATCGGAATTATTCCTATCGTATACAACCCAGTTGCCGCCGTCGTACGACACCAGGCCTGAGCTATAAGTTCCAATCCATTTGGCGCCGTTATCCGCTATCGCAATCCGGTTGATCATATTCGAAGGCAGGCCCGAGTTGTCGATTGTGTAAACCGTCCAGTTATTGTCATCGAAAACTGCCAGTCCATTACCCGTCCCTATCCACTTGTCACCGTTAGAATCGATTGAGACTGCATATACCGCATCATAGGGGAGGCCGGAATTGGTTGTGTTGTAAATCGTCCAATCGGTGCCATCATATTTAGCAATCCCTTCGTCAGTGGCAATCCATAGGTTGCCGGCCGAATCAATAGCCAGGCCACGGACCCAATTATGCGACAAGCCTGAATTAGCATTGTTGTAAAACTCGGTATCTCCGGATGAGGTGTTAATAGAGACTAAACCGGCCGCGGTACCTATCCAATTCGTATTGCCAACCAGAAGCTGGCAGGTAACATGTTCACCGCAGCTGAATTGCTGCCATTGAGGATCCTGGGCATTTGAAATTGCGCCGAAAGTACCGGCGATAAAGCCCACGATGAATAGCAAAATCTTAAGGCGTCGCATATTTTTTCCCCTTTAAATAATGATGAATTGAAAAAAGTGTTATCCGATAAAACCATACCATAAAAATCCCGTTGCCTTAAAGGTCCTGAACCGGGTAATATAGATCTATATTTTACTACAGATAATGATCTTTTAATGTTCCAATGTCGGTGACTTAATAAGCCGCGACTGTATTTTTGGCCCTATTAATAAATAATATAGTTATAGTTACAAATAAACCGTGTAACTCTATTTCAACAAAATCATCTTTATCGATTTTGAGAACTCTTCCGTTTCCAGCCTGGCGAAATAGATGCCGGAGGTTTTATCGGAAGCGTTCCAGGTGACGTCATAATAACCCGCCTGTTGCTTCTCATCGACGAGGGTTGTTACCTTGCGTCCCAGGATATCGTAGATATTGATTTTTACGTGCGATTCTTCGGGGAGCGCGTATTTGAATGTTGTCGCCGGGTTGAAGGGATTGGGATAGTTCTGCTCCATTCCGAATGACGTGGGCACTAAGACAAAATCATCTATTCCGGTTACGTCGTTGACAGTAAGCGTGCATTCCACTGCGACGGTGGGATTATTGGAATCGTTGGATTCGATATTCAAAAATCCCATATAGGTACCGGGATCGAGATCGGTAGCATCGAATGTCACGGTAATATCGGTTGTTTCCCCCGGATACACATATCCGTCCAATGGATCGGCGGAGAGCCAGAATAACGGGTATTGAATCTGTACCGCGAGATTGCTCTGTACATAGGAGCCGTTGTAAACGACCTGCAAGCCAATGGTGCCGGCGGAGTTCTCAATTCCAACCGTGTTGGAAACCAGGTCGTCAACCATGCTTAAATATTGATACCGGATATTTCCATCAGCCGTTAAGATCGTCTCGAAAGTGTAGAGCCCCGAACTGCCGTAGCCCGGCACGGCATCGTACTGGACAATAAACGTATCCACGTTGTTTGAGTAATAATAAATCGTTCCGCCGTCGGACGGATTGAGGTCATCCCAGAAAGGTGCCACCAGGTTGTTGGGTTCGCCTGCGGTCGGGATCGCCTGGTTGGAATAGGCGGTCGCGGTGTTCGTGAAAGACAGCCAGCCGTTGGAACAGATCCTTATGGAATTAAACATATTATCGTAGAAAGACATGGTGAACCCGAGATCGAACGGCCCCTGGTTCTCGTCATCGCCGAAAGTCAACGGTTGACCGATCCCGGAAATGTCTATCCAGTTAAACGCCGGTCCGTTGGGTTCGTCAGAATCGATCCAGATATAACCGAACGCGTCCGGACCGCCGGTATCTTTTGTTTGTGGATGAGACGGAGCTTCGGGATTCTTGAGTTTTGGACCATCGTAGGTGACGGTAAGTAAATCTCCGTTTCGTTCATAAGTTGTATTTTTGCCCCGGCTGGGATCCTGTCTTATGGGGTCGGCGATGGAAATCGGTTCGCCGAGATCATAATCGCTGAGTCCGATCGTGATAGGACTGATGCTGAATACCAGTATCCCATCGCCATCGTTGCCGATAACCAGGGTTTGATCGGTCGATTGACCCTGGTCGAGGGTGATATTGAACGAATTGGGATTAGTGGTTATGGAGGGCGAGCCAAAAACGGGCGTAGCGCCGTTAATCACCACGGCATCGATATACCAGCCGTCCCGGGTAATCGACACGTCGCTGCCGAACCTGAACCTGAGTTTTACAACCTGGCCCGCGTACGATCCCAGGTTGACGTCGATCTGTTGCCAGCCGCCCGTTGACCCGGTGTAGCCGGGTTCTCCATCGAGACCGCTGATACTGTTATCCGGATAACCGCCTACGGGAGTAACGAGCTCGAAATTTCCTCCGTTCGCCGAAACCGAAATGTTGCCGCCGTCGTAAGAGTCTTCCATATCGTACCAGTGATAAAATGAGAATACGGCGTTTGAATCGTTGACCACGTAATATTTCGTCACCAGGCCGTCGTCAGCGTTGTCGGGATATTGACCGGCGAGAACCGTTGCCCAGACTTTGGCGCCATCGTATGCTCCGTTGGGACCGGAGGTCGGTTCACCCCATTCCCAGACTCCCTCGCCGGCCCAGCCGCCGTCGTTGTACTCAAACGATTCCATCGCTCTTAGCACGAACTCCAGATCACAGGTATAACCGCCATTGGCGGTGACGGCAAGGTCGAAATCAATAGAGTGTCCCGGCGGCATATCGCCGGCCGCAGTCACGACAAAAACGTCGCCGGAGTTGTTGCCGGTACCACCGTTTGAATTTAAGTCGCCGAAAGTGCCACCGGAATCGGATATTGTAACATAATCATCCTGCTCCGAGAGTACAGCCGAGACCGATCCGGCCAGCGACGAGCCGGAGTTTTCGAGAGTGACGGTCATATCGATAGTCTCGCCGGCCTCGAAAATGCCGTTGCCGTTGCCCCCGACTGCATCGTCGATCGTCACCTCAACAAACTCCACCACGGGAGAATGAGCTGTTAGAGTGAAGTTGCTTATCCAGGTATCGGTTGTGCTTGTTATGGTTAATTCGAAACCTATGGCATGGTCATCGGGCACCTCGATCGCTACATCAAACGCGTAAGCGTCGGCAATATTAACTGTCCCGAAATCGCCGGCTATATTCCCGAACGTTTCAATGGTATCAGTGATTGTTGCAAATGTATCCTGAGTCGCCAGTACGGCCGAGACGTTATAGGCGGTATCGGGGCCAACGTTCTTTAATTGCGTATCAAGTGAAATACTTTCACCGAAGTCGATGATGCCATCATTATTGCCTGTGGGGTCGTTGACTGCGCAGGAATCGAATATTACGTACGGTCCCGACGGCGCGATTACCTGGACGGTCGTGATATACGGCTGTTTGTTCTGCCCGGATACAATCAATTCCGCCGCCCCGGGGACAGCAAACGGCGTAATATCCATATCGACTATGCCGGTTTCGCCGATATACGCGGCGCCGTGAAGAACGCCGTCCTTGGATAAACCAACGTAAGAGGCTTCGTCAGCCTGAACTGTAAAACTATCATCACCCAGCACAATAACGGCGGCATGCTGAATACTGTTTACGGCAGGGACTCCCAGGTATGTCATAACTGATGGATCGCCCAGCAGGTGGTAAATCTCCCAGTAATAGTCGGTCCGGTTGCTTCCCGATTCCTGGACCGCCATGTTGCCGCAGAAGATTAAAGCATCGTTAACCACATAATGGTCTGAAACGTCCTCACCATGAGTGTGGAAGACGCCGTCATATGCCCCCAGCCCGGTTTGTTCATACGACGGCCCGTTGCCTAATATGGGCCCATATCCGACGCCCCACCAGTAGTCCTCATCCCAGTAGGTGCTGTTGGAACCGCCGATATAACCGATGGCGCCTTTGTTTTCTTCCTGAAGCCAGACCTCGCCCACGCAGGGGGTCGAGTAATCGTCGCCGAAAGTAACCGTAAGGCAGCAATTCCCTATTGCCAGCATATATTTATGTATGTTGGTCAAACTGCTGACATTGGATGAAGTGAATGACGGATTACCCCAACTGCTATGGTTACCGTGCGCGGTATAATTTATGAATCCAAGGCCGTCGTTTACCGTTTGAATGATGGCCGCGGATGCTCCCGGCTGCGCCGATTGAGGATATAACCAGGTATTGGAATAAATTCCGTTCTGGGAATTGAAATATATGTTTGTCCCGTAATTGATCTGGCCGTTGCCGTGAGTGGGGGCGTAGGTATCGTCAACGCCCGCAATCATGGTGACATTACCCATGTAGCTCGGATCCGGCATGGTGAATTGTTCGTATTCCAGCGTTTTATCTATCTGCGTCTGCAGCAGGGGTATCGTCTGAGCCGAGAAACGACCGTAATAGATCTCCGGATTGTGATCCCCGGTGAACTCGCAGAAATCGAGATCGGATATATGCCCGCTATATGAAAACGCCGGAATTTGCTGATCGTCACCTACCAACAATACAAATGAAGGGAGGGGATCAACCGGGGGATTGCTGCCGTTGTAAATCCCTTGAATATAGCTTTTAATGGCAGTGTTGCTGTAACCGATGTCATCGGTATAAGCGGTGATGACATTAAAACCTTTTTTGGTTTTCCATTCGATAAACGGCTGCAGCTGCATCTCAAACATGCGATCCGCGATGATCACATATTTGACCGGATATGTCACAAGATCATCCAGGATGGTCGGGGGAAGAGGTTCGTAGTTGATTATCTGGTTGTAGACAACCTCAAAAAAGGGCGAATAGCAGCGAGCCCGCTCATTCATAGTGGTTTCCCAATCAGGATTCAGGAAATGTACCTGAACGGTCAGGTTTTTGTATATTCTAATGCTGTTTTCCGAGGGATTATATTCGATAGGCGCTACGGAAATCAATTCCAGCCTCAAAGCCCTCATAATTCCCGCGTCCGATGACGAGACCAGCGGTAAGCTGTAATAACCGGGCCGGCTGTAAATGCTGGGTTGGTATTCGAATTCCACGTCGGCAGGATCTTGAGATTTCGAAAGGGACGGTTGAACCGGCAGCAGAGGATCAGTATAATTATAATCGGTTAAATATATTTCTTCGATTTCGTAATCGATCGCTTCAACGCGAACCTCACATCCGAAGGGCACGGAAATGAGACGGTTTATCATCGGAAGGCTCGGTTCGCCGATTTCGTGCGAACGCGTAAATCCGTCTACATTGAGGACCGTGAAGGATCCTCCCTTTGTGGTAATTTTATCCAGGCTGACCGCCCCGATATCGATCTTCAAGGTCAATCCAGACTGCGTTTGGTTCAATAAAGATACACCCGAGGGGTCATTTCCAAGATTAATTTCCTGGACGGCATACGCCCCGGCCGTGAAATACAAGCCGATTATCACCGCACAGATCATTTTTATTAACGATTTATTCAAGACATCCTCCGGTTAGAAATTAGTTTTAAATTGTAAGCATGCTCCCATTAAAAGGGCTCCCTGACGGAGACCTTATTAATAATAATTAATATTTAGGAAATTAAAAGCGAAAAGTGGAAAATATAGACTAATTCGATCCATGATTTCGTTGAAAACTGTGGCTATTATGAGGTTTGTTCCTTGGGCAATAAGGATTTCTTTTATTTTGTCGAGGCGCCGAAATTCTTTTTCAGGCATTTGATTAGGCCCGGTATGGTATGCTCCTCGGCTTCATAAGATATAGGAAGGCCGGATGATTTCAACACTTTTGTGGTCGATGGTCCCAT
>CBFCYP010000134.1:0-9012 GCA_965602185.1 uncultured bacterium | reverse complement strand
GAAACGCCGTTATGCTCGGCATATTAACCGACTACGGTATAGCGCCCACGTTCGGGCAATGGGTCGCTTATGGTCTCCCGTTTGTGCCGGTTATGGCGCTTGTGATCGCGACTTATTTCTTCATATCGTTCAGAAAAAAAATCAAAGTTAAAAACGTGAACGCGTCCCTTCTTGTAAAACAGGCTTCCGAAAAGATCGGTCCCATGAATAAAAAAGAATACATTACCGCGGCCGTGCTCATACTCTTAATCGGATTATGGATTACCACCAGCGACATATTCGGAATGGGCGGACCCGTTATCCTGTGTATCGTCATATTGAATATCTTCAGAATTATCAGATGGAAAGACATCGCCTCCATTCCCTGGGACGTGGTGGCGCTGTACGCCAGCGCCTGCGCCCTTGGAAAAGGTCTGGCCGTTACGGGAGCGGCGCTGTATCTGGCTGATAGTTTCATAAGCGTTCTTCCCGATTTCTTAAGAAGCGGAGAGGGGCTGGCTATCGCCTCGAGTTTGTTTACGGGGATTGCGACCAACTTTATGAGCGATGGCGCGACCGTTTCGGCGATCGGCCCCATAACTGTTCCCATGGCAACTATCACCGGAACCCACCCCTGGATGATTGGTTTAGCAACCGCTTTCGCGTCCTCGTTCGCGCATATGCTCATCATCGGAACGCCCAACAACGCTATTGCCTACGCCATGGCCAAAGACCCCATAACCGGAGAACAGCTCATAACATTGGGCGACTTTTTCAAACACGGGCTGGTAATTCTGGCGCTGTCCTTTCTGGTTTTGTGGCTCTGGACATTTTTTGGATACTGAAAATTAATCGGATTTTAAATAACCGGGGATAGTCATGGAAAAGAAGATAAAACTGTTAATCGCGGATGATGAAGTTAAATTCCTCGACTCCATCGCCCAGAGGCTGGAACTTCGGGGATTTGACGTCACCAAATGCACCAATGGAGATGACGCCGTAAAGGCGGCTGAAGAAAAAAAATTCGATCTGGCTTTGCTGGATTTGAAGATGCCGGGATTAAACGGCAAAGAGGTCCTCGAAATTTTAAAAAGCGAGCATAAGTTTCTGGAGGTAATCATACTGACCGGCCATGGATCTCTCGATTCCGCCGTGGAATGTACGAAACTCGGGGCATTCGGCTATCTTCCCAAACCCTACGAGCTGGAAAAACTTCTGGAGGTTCTCAAGGAAGCTTACGAAACAAGATTGAAAAGGAAATTCGAGGCCGACCAGGCCCGGCTGGAAAAAATAATGGGCATAGCGACCGGCCTGAGTCCCCTGGAAATCATGCGGGAGATGCGGAAATTCGACGACGACGAGAAATAGAGATCTTTATGCGATAATTAATACATGTAATTAAAATCAGGATAATTTAAGGCAAAATTACTCAGCGAAATTCAATTTTATATTAACGATTTCCGGTCTGTTGCCGGTTCGAACCGATGGCCCCCAGGTGCCGACACCGGATGAGACATAAACATGAGTGTTATCCTTCTTTTTATAGCCCCGGCTTACCTCATAAATTGCGTTGGTCAGATAATTGAAAGGCCACAGCTGACCGTTGTGGGTATGTCCCGAAATCTGCAGGTCGATCTGATTGGACGATGCCTCTTCCAGCTTAAACGGCTGATGATCCATCAGAATAATAAAGTATTCTTTATCAACTCCGATTGTCAGCTCCTCGAGCGTTTTTCTTCCGCCCCCCGAGAACCGCCTGGCATCCCGATCCTCGCGGCCGATCAAATAAAATTCATCGTTTACCTTAATCACGCTGTCGCGCAGGACCACTATATCATGCTCGGTAAGATATTTGCAGGCCTCCTCCACCCCGCCGATATGCTCGTGATTCCCGGTACAGGCGTATACGCCCAGCGGCGCCTTCAACTTCCTCAAAGATTCGCCGATGTTTTCCCTTATCACCGGATTTAAGTCTTCATCAACGATGTCGCCGGGAAGAAGCACTATATCCGGTTTGAGCGCGTTTATCTTTTCGACTATACCGTCGAAACGCTGACGTCCGACTATGGTGCCAAGATGTATATCGCTGGCGAACACTATATTGAGAGAGGATCGGCTGACAACTGATTTATTGACATCCAAATTCAGCTTGCTGATTTTCGGATTTAAGGCATTAATATAACCCCCCAGAACAACCGCAAAAACCGTAACCACTGATACCAGTCCCGCGATTCCCTTGACTTTGATATAATTCAATCTGATAAATTCCGGATATACGGGTATAAAATGATTTATCAGCCTTAAAATATCCAGGAATAGAATTATCAGGAAGAAATACAGCATGGCTGCCAGCCAGAAGGAACCGATCCAGACCAGTATATCGCTCAGCTTCGAAAACCAGATATTCTCCAGAATTCTCCCCGCTATATAGGATAAAGCGACGAACAGAAACAACGGCAGATAATAAGCTCGCAGAGAAGACCCGGCCGGCAGGGATTGCCAGCCCCGGATGAAGATATAGTAATTCACCGACCCGTATATGGCCAGCACTATTGAAAAGAATATTACGAAATTGAGCGTTTTCATTTTATTAACTCGTTATCGAATTTGCCTTTCGACTCTCCCGGCATATAAACCGGCTTTTAGACAGGTCAGTTCCGGCTTTTTTCCTTCTATCCTCATGCTGAAAGCCTGACGCAAATAGAAAAATGGGTTCATTTCCTTTAATCTTCTTGTTAAAGACATAATCTAAATTCAATACAATAGATTTATAAAAACTGTATGCTCATAATCTCCTAGTTCGGCGGGCAGTCTCCGCACGGCAAGGGTGCACTGCCTCCTTTGAAATATGCCATACCATATGTAATATCCAATCCGTTATAGGAACAGCTTCCGTTTGCATCTCCTGCGATAAACCAGATATTACCCGGCGTACACTCGCACTCATAGGCGGGCGGAGGACCGCCCTTGAAAAAATTGACGCCATAAGTGATATCCATACCATTGTAATCGCCGTTTCCGTTAACATCGCCCACAACGTAATCGCCATGTAATGTAAAATCGCCCGGGCTTCCCTCTGACGCTATCAATCTTCCATAATCATCCAATCCCATTATCGTGATTCTCAGATTATCTCCAGCGACATTAACGCCGGGTAGCCAGACATATTCATGCCAGCCCTGCCCGGCAGAAGGATGACCCACAGCGATATATCCATGCGAGGGCCAGCTTACGCCGCTATCGGTGGAATATCTGATCGTAACCTGGGTTATATCATTTCCCCACTGATACCATCTTATGGTATCCTCGCGGCATGCGAGGAGACTTTCTCCTCCGACGGGACTGGATAAACGTATATCCGCGGGAAAATCGCCTCCGGCCGGCCTTATGGCATGTACCCAGGTTGCATGGGCAAACCAATCGCAATTGTTACCATAGTGATCATGGCACCACCAGTGCTCTTGCTCATCCCAAGTGTTGTACACAGCGATGGTCTGATCGATATCGTTATATCCAAAAGCCGTTAGAGCATGACCACGATTTGTGCCGGGCGGACAATCATGGCAGGTTATAACCCATACAAACGGAAAATCATCATCGATCTGCTCGGTAATTTCTCCCCAGCACCAGTCGTAACAATCGTTACCCGGTATGTCACAGTTTTGTGTTTCAATAATATCAAAGAAATACTGATTTACGCTGTTAACCACATATTCAATTCCCGGAGAAACACTATCCAGATTTGTACCGCCCGAGCAATTGGTATTCATGGCGTACCGCAATTCATCCAGGGAGTTGGGTATACTCTGCCGCAGGGCCCCCGAATCCGAACAGGGAAACTTATATTCGGCTTTATAATAATCACACAAACGGCCGTATCCGTTGTAATAGCCGGAAACATCATATTTGTTATCGTATAAACCAAGCGCCATGGCGGCCGCGGTGGGAGCGCAGCCCGCAGTCCAGAGATATATCGGTATCCAATCGAAATGATCCACTCTTATGATTGTCGATATAGCGGGTGGATTATTATAAAGTACGCACCATTCATCTTGCCTTTTATTAAGTATATCCTCATCGATCTTGCAATCGCTATCCCCCATAGAGGCAATCCGCCGCTGAAAATCATCCATCGAAACGACGCTAACGGGAAAGGGATCGACATAACATATATTTTCACCTTTTTGAAATCCGTATATCTGCTCCAGCCGACCGAAATAATAGATATATTTTAAAACGGGATTCGCGCCTATCTCCGTTGATGCGACGTTTTCAATATAATCTCCCATCGTAAAAAGCCTCGGTAATCCCTCGAAATACTCCGGTATCGGTTTCAATGAATACCTGGCCGTTATCAGGATCGTGCAGTAATCGTCGATTCCCCACGCTTTTCGTCTGCCCCAATCGTACTTAAGGTTTTTTCCCACAGAATCGCTGTTTTTATGGGACAATTTTCCATCCTTTAATAAAGCCGAGAGCTTTCCCTGTTCGGACATTTCCCTCAGGCCTTCATTCCTCAATTCCCGGCCTTCCTGGATTTCGCGCAACAACTTCGGATAGTCGGGAAACGGTTTGCCGTTCCTGCTGAAAACGACATAATACGCGATTAAATTTTTATCGTTGTCCACCATGGGAATAACCGGACCGAGCAGTACATCTCCCCATATCTGTTCCGCCTTTTTGGATGCGATTTCCATTACCATATTTCGCGGTACGGAATCGTCCTTCAGAAAATATTCATCCGGGATCTCGATGGCCCGCACCGGATTATAAATCGGTAATGCAAATAATATAAGAGCGTTAATTAATACTAATGGTAGAATTGATTTAGAAATCACAGCCAATCTCCTTTTCCAAATCGAGCTATAATTCACACTCCTTTATAATATTAATCATAAAATTAATAAATCAAACAAAAAAAACGGATGAAGGAAAACTGGATGAACTAAATATATTTATGCTGATTAATAATACACGGCAGCTATTTAAGAAGCACCATCTTCTTCGTTTCCGAATAATCCCCGGCCTGGATTCTGTAGAAATAGATGCCGGTCGAAAAACCGGTTGCATTCCAGACGATCCGATGATTGCCCGCAGATTTTCGATCGTGCACCAGCGTTTCAATCTCGCGGCCGAGCGGATCATAAATATTGATCCTGACTTCCGATGGCTCCATCAGGCTGTATTTTATCGTAGCTAACGCATTTAAGGGATTGGGGTAAGCGGCGAAGACTACTGCCGCCGGGAAAATCAATTCTCCGCTATCGACCGCCGTATCCAATTCATTTATCATTACCGATACATTATCGGAACCATAATTGGACGTGACCAGATCCTGGTCGCCGTCATCATCGAGGTCGGCCGCGGCAGCCGTTATAGGATTGGTTCCCACAGGGTGATGTTCCACGGGTTGAAAAGTGCCGTCGCCGTTGTTATAGAAAACAGAGATATTATGCGAATACCAGCCGGCCGCTATTAAATCCGCATGACCGTCATCGTCAAGATCCGAAGCCCACATCGATGAAGTCGTATTACCCGCGCTGTAATAATCCGCGCCCTGGAAGGTGCCATCTCCATTATTTTTTAGTACCGCCACGTAATTGGAATTCCAGTTCGCCACCGCGAGATCGTTATCATCGTCCCCATCGAGATCGCAGGAGTATATCGAACAGCAACCGTTTCCGGCGGGATAATTTACCCGGGCTTGAAAAGTGCCGTCGCCGTTATTTTTCAAAATCGAGGCGCAGTTAGAACTGGAGCTGGCGACGGACAAATCGCCGTCACCATCGCCATCAAGATCCGAAATAAACACCAGCCGGGGATTGAGCCCCGTCCCGTAATTCACCGCTGTTTGAAACGTACCGCCGTCATTTATAAGTATGGAAACATTGTGCGAGCCCCAATTTCCCACCGCCAGATCGTTGTCGCCGTCATCGTCAAGATCGTACGCATGGATGGAGTAGGGTTCCACACCGACCCCGTAATCGACCGCCGCCTGAAATGTGCCGCCGCCATTGTTTATAAGTATGGAGACATCGTCGGTCAGCCAGTTGGCCACGGCCAGATCATTATATCCGTTGCCGTCGAGATCGGCAGCGCATACCGATACCGGGTTTCCCCCCGCGCCGTAATTAGAATCCGCCTGAAACGTCCCGTCCCCGTTATTCATTAGAACCGTGACATCATGAGTAAGCTTGTTCGCGGATACCACATCCTCATCCCCGTCGCCGTCAAGATCGGCGATATGGGCATACGCGGGACCGTCACCTACACCATACTCGATCCGGTAAAAACTAACAGGGTCGAGCGGTTGCGCTTCTGAAACGGTAAAAAAGACCGAGACTATTATCAGGCTTATAATCTGACGATTCATAATCCGCCTCCATTTCATTTGATTTACTGCCCGGATTGAAATACAAATGGATAAAACGATAGCTGAATAAATTGAATAATCCGGGAAACGGCCAACCTCCATATCAAAGGAACTCCTTAGAATATATACATATATAAATCTAAAAAATTCCCTGAAAAAATCAACCTGAAAATCTATGTTGAGGGCAAAAATCTGGCGCAAAAAATCCGGGGGATGAAGAGTTCTGAATTAATTCCGCCCAAATTTCACCGGATCCCCCATGCCGTCTATAAATACTATAGGATTTTTATTAAACTTACCAGGGCTTATTCCACCAGGCCCATTTCCGCTTATTCAGCAGGGATATGTGCCGGAACGCTGTTTTCAACCGGTTTTAACGATTTCAGGTAAGCGAATATAGCCTTCAAATCCTTATCCGTGAGTTTGGCGAAGTTATCCCAGGGCATCGGCAGCTGGATTCGACGGCCGGAACCAAGATGTCTGCCGGTTTGCATGATCTCGATAAAAGCCTCTTCGGTCCAGGCGCCGATACCGGTAATTTCATCCGGCGTCAGGTTGGACGCGAAGCTGACCCCCCAGGGACCCGACCATTGAGTAAGATGAAAATTCGATTTCGTTACCCAGCCGTCTTCATTAATAGCTTCCGCCGTATATTCGGAAACTGTGCCGCCCTGCGGGTGCCCGGAAAGCAGCCTGGATTGATCCAGCTCCATTCCGAATGATGTCATAAGCTTGGGCGTATGGCATAGATTGCATCCCCCCAGGTCGACCAGGTATTTGCCTCTCGTTACCGGTTCCGCCCGGTCGCCGCACGACATTCCGGCGCCGACGATCGTGACAGCCGAAACAACCGCAGCCCCTAAAAACATTAAAAAGTACCTTTTTGAATTCATTAACTCCTCCTATTCTAAATTGGCGATCATTCTAATATATTATAATCCGGAAGTCAAGTAAAAATGAATTTCATATTCAAAAAAAATACAAAAACATATGCGTCTATCCATCATTAATTAGATCGGGTGATCATTAATTATAGATCGACATGCCGATAAAAAATGTCACGCCTTTGCTTGATTCTTAAAAGAAGCGATGGCTTCCTCATACGCGGTACGAATGGGCGTATACTCCAATCCCAATTCTCTTTCGGCTTTGCTGCCATCAAATTCATAGCCAAGTTTCATCAATTGTATCTGATCTATTGACATGTCCAGAAGGGGCGATTTACCGGTTAGTTTAGAAAGGCCGGTGGCCAGCGCCGCGCCGAAGGACGTCATGAAATCAGGTAAAATCAGTCTGGGAAGCGGCGTACCGGATATCTCGTTTATCATCTCGTTTATCTCACCGAACGTCCGGTTGCATTCTATTATCAGATATTTCTCGCCGATGTTGCCGTCCTTTTCGAGCGCTTTCAATAAGGCCTCGCAGACATCTTTGACATGAACAAAGGGAAACAACTTATCGGTAAGAACCTGTGCAGGCATTTTCCCCTGCGCGAAATTTTTTATATAACGTCCGGCCGCCTTGGGATCGTCGGGGCCGATAACCGCGCCGGGATAAATGACCACGAGGGGCAGCTTGTCCCGCTCGTACATCTCCCAGGCTAACAGCTCTCCCTCATATTTGGTCCGGGCATATTCGCTGGCACGATAATCACCCACCGGAGTTTCCTCGGTGATGGGCCATTTAGCGTTGCCGTATACAGCCGCCGTACTTACGCTGACCACCTTTTTTATTCCCGATTCCAGGGCGCTTTCCATTACGTTTCTCATCCCCGTAATATTTACATCAGCGTAGACTTTTTTATCGCGATACCAGAATTCATATGCGCCCGCCAGGTGTGCCAGCCAATCGCAACCGGCCATCCCCGCAAGCATGCTATTTTTGTCTGTCACATCACCGACTACGAGGTTAACGTTTAGTTCCTTCAGCTTGATTACATCGCTGGTCTTTCTAACCAGGCAATAAAGCTCATGCCCGGTTTTAGATAACCTTTTGACCAGATGCGACCCGATAAAACCTGTGGCGCCGGTAACGAATATTCTCATCGCTTCTCCTCCACCCGTCAGAGCCTGACGCTTGATTCAGCCGGTTTTTTATTCATCTTCGCATCAATTTCATTTCTGCGCGCAAATTATAAATGAGACCTCGCTGCGAATCACTGGGGGCAAATCTCATTGAATTATATGGTCTTTATGATCAAACAGGCAATAACAATCTGGGGGAGTCGGATATTTTTCGAACCATAAGATTTGCAATAAAAAGATAAGAACTATAATAATCTAACGATTAATCAGATTCGTCAGATTTTTTACTCTTGTAAAAGGAGCCTATTATTAGTGAAATTCCCACGATGATTGGAAAGATGGGCCACATCCTACCCATATCCGGTATGATACCAAAAGTATGTAAGATAAAAAAGATTCCAACGCCGAGCGTAATAAATCCGCCGATTAGCATTCCCCGACGATCTTCATAAGTTTTCTTAGACATAGTAGCTGCCTCCATTTTGTATTTTCATATTAGATTGAATAAATTTAACTGATACCGGTTAGCCGGTCAACTGATATCGGAGATAATAAGTTTGAATACTATTAGTTCATTTTTGTGTGCTTCCCGAGACATGGTTTACACCTTATTCCGGACACATGGTTTACACTTTT
>CBFCYP010000133.1:0-9192 GCA_965602185.1 uncultured bacterium | reverse complement strand
TCCGGCGGCGTATTTCTTCCGCATCAAAAGGATGTCTTTCCCGACAAAGGGCATTTCGGAAGCATTTTCTATAACCAGGCAAGGCTTTCCGCGCTGGGGATACCACAAATTGCGGTCGTTATGGGTTCATGTACCGCGGGCGGGGCGTATGTACCCGCCATGAGCGACGAGGCGGTAATAGTCCGCAAACAGGGCACGATTTTTATCGGAGGCCCTCCGTTGGTCAAGGCGGCTACGGGTGTCGATGTCACCGACGAGGAGCTGGGGGGCGCCGATGTCCACTGCCGGATCTCCGGGGTTGCCGATCATTACGCCATGAACGATGATCACGCCCTTCAAATCACTCGGAATATAGTCCAGGCCCTGGAATCGCCGAAAAAATTCGATATCGGAAGATCGGAACCGAAGGAACCCAAATACGACCCGGAGGAGCTTTACGGCATCATTCCAACTGAAACAAAAATCTCCTACAATGTTAGAGAAGTTTTAGCGAGGACTGTCGATAACAGCGAATTCCACGAGTTTAGAGAGTTATACGGATTAACAATCGTCTGCGGTTTCGCCCGCATTATGGGTTATCCGGTGGGTATTATCGCCAACAACGGCGTGCTATTTTCCGAAAGCGCTGTGAAGGCAGCTCATTTTATGGAACTCTGCACCATACGAAAAATCCCTTTGATATTTTTGCAGAATATAACCGGATTTATCGTCGGCAAGGAGTACGAACATGGCGGTATCGCCAAAGACGGGGCCAAGATGGTTCACGCGGTCGCCAACGCCGATGTGCCCAAGATTACGCTCATCATCGGCGGATCTCACGGCGCGGGTAATTATGCCATGTGCGGACGGGGTTACGATCCCAGGTTTTTATGGATGTGGCCGAACTCGCGCATAAGCGTTATGGGAGGCGAGCAAGCGGCCAATGTTCTTCTGATGGTTAAGAAAAAAGGACTGGAGGCCCGGGGCAAGACCATGACCAAAAAAGAGGAGGAGGAATTCCTCGCCCCCATTCTGCAGAGATACGAACACGAGGCTTCTCCCTATTTCAGCACCTCCAGAATCTGGGATGATGGTATCTTCGATCCTGTGGATACCAGGAAGGTCCTGGGGCTCTGCATTTCAGCGTCCCTGAACGCTCCCATTCCCGATCAGCGTTACGGCGTTTTCAGGATGTAGTTCATATAGAATTAGAAGGTTTTATGGCTGATAAATTTGAAACAATAAAATTCGAGATAAAAAAGCGGGTGGGCTGGATAACGCTTAACCGTCCGGATGTCAGGAACGCCTTTAACAGCGTCATGATTTCAGAGTTGGCGGCCCTCTTTAAAGATATAAACGAGAGAAAAGACCTGAGAGTAATAGTGCTTACCGGCGAAGGCAGTTCGTATTGCGCCGGGGCTGATTTGAAATGGATGGGTGACGTTTTAAATTACACTTATGAGGAGAATTACCAGGATTCCAGGAATCTGGCCACCATGTTCCACCGGATGTTCACCTGTCCTCTTCCGACTATCGCCCGGGTCAACGGCCCGGCAATCGGGGGCGGATGTGGGATGGTGGCGGTGTGTGACATCGTTATCGCGTCGGAAAAAGCTGTCTTCAGCTTGAGCGAGGTGAAGATCGGCCTGGTCCCCGCATGTATTTCTCCTTATGTTATTCGTCGTATGGGCGATAAAAACGCCCGCGAATATTTTTTAACCGGCGAACGGCTGGACGCGCATAAGGCTAAGCAGGCAAATCTGGTAAATGAAGTAGCATCCCCGGAAAAACTTGATGAAGTTGTAGATAAACGGGTTAAACAATTAATCTCCAGCGGTCCCAACGCCCTGGCATGGTGCAAACAACTGCTTCAGAACGCCCCCTCCCTGCCCGAACCGCAGGTGGGCGATTATACGGCCGAAGTGATCGCAAAATTGAGGATGGGCGACGAGGGCCAGGAAGGGATGAAAGCCTTTTTCGAAAAACGCAAACCGAACTGGTATGAGGAGTAGTATCGCGTGGGGAGACAAGCTCCCCACCTACAGTAAAAAATTAACATGTTCAAGAAAATCCTAATCGCCAACAGAGGCGAGATCGCCATCAGGGTGATGAAAGCCTGCCGCGAGATGGGGATCGAATCGGTGGCGGTTTACTCCACCATAGACAGGGATGCTCTGCATGTCCGCACCGCCGATGAGGCCATCTGCATCGGCGAAGCGCCGCCCAACGAGAGCTATCTCAACATAGACACCATTATAAACGCCGTCAAAGAGACCGGCGCGGAGGCCATTCATCCCGGTTACGGTTTTCTGGCCGAAAATTATCTCTTCGCCGAACGCTGCGAAAACGAGGGAATCGTCTTTATCGGCCCGGATTCAAAGGCATTGAAACTTGTGGGGGATAAAGTGGCGTCGCGGGAAGTCACCCAGAAAGAAGGCATCGCTCTTATACCAGGCATGAAAGAGAAAAGCACCGATGTTAATGAATGCTCATCGGAAGCTGAGAAAATCGGTTTTCCGGTTCTATTAAAAGCCTCGGCCGGCGGGGGCGGCAAGGGTATGCGAGTGGTCAGATCAAAGGACGAACTCAAGGAGGCAGTGGAGGCCGGGATGCGTGAGGCCAAGACCGCATTCGGAGATCCGTCGGTATATCTGGAAAAGTATATCGAGAAACCAAGGCATGTCGAATTTCAGATATTGGCAGATAAACACGGCAACGCCGTTCATCTGTACGAGCGGGAATGCTCAATTCAGAGGCGTCACCAGAAGATAATCGAGGAGAGCCCCTCCCCCGCACTGAACGATGGTCTCAGAAAAAGAATGGGCGATACGGCGCTGAAGGTCGTGGAGGTATCGGGTTACACCAACGCCGGAACCGTCGAATTTCTTCTGGATGAAAACAACAATTTCTATTTTCTTGAGGTTAACGCCCGCCTGCAGGTCGAGCATCCGGTTACCGAGATGGTCTGCGGGATCGACCTGGTTCACGCCCAGATAAGGATCGCCGCGGGTGAAAAACTCTGGTTTTCGCAGAGCGACATCAGCCAGAGAGGGCATGCCATCGAATGCCGCGTTTACGCCGAAAACCCCGAGAACAATTTTCTGCCTTCTGCGGGAAAAATCCTGTTTATGAAAGAGCCGACCGGACCGGGCGTCCGGCATGATTGCGGCGTTTATTCGGGATATGAGGTTTCGGTTTATTACGATCCGATTCTTTCGAAACTGATAACCTGGGCGCCCACCCGTGAAGTCTGCTGCCGGCGTATGGCGGCGGCGCTGGAGGATTTTCCTATTCTGGGTATAAAGACCGATATCGAGTTCTTACGTGACGTTATCGTTCATCCGGAATTTTTAAAGGGAAACACGTTTACCAATTTCATCCCTGTCAATATGCCCGACTGGAAACCTGCCTTCAGCGAAAGTCTATTGAATGAAGCTCTGCTGTCGGCCGGATTATATTCGAATAATTCCGGTAAACGGCCGGTTGTTCCGGGAGGACCAGACGAGATCCTCTCCCCCTGGAGCACTCTCGGAGACTGGAAAATCGGGAAGAGATAGGATCGCGTTATGGATTTTGAATATTCTTATGATGACAATACATATACTGTAAGAATCGACGGTAACTCTTCGGGTGAATATAAAGCTGTTATCGCTGATAAAAAATATGAGTTCAATGCCTCGGACATTTCTCCCAACGAATTTTCGATCCTGATGGATAAAAAGAATACGAAGGCTTACGTAGCCGAATCCGATGATACTATATTTGTTCACATCGGCGGCAGCATAATACATTTGAAAAAATCCGATTCGGACAACAGCGGATTCGGCGGGGCCGGCGGAGGATTCGGCGCCAAGGATGAGATTAGCACACCCATGCCGGGCAAAGTGGTGAAAATCCTGGTTGGCGAGGGTGACCGGGTCGAGGCGGGGCAATCTCTGGTCATTGTGGAATCGATGAAGATGGAAAATGAGATAAAATCCCCCACGGCCGGCGAGGTGGCAGCGGTAAATTTCAAGGACGGCGACCTGGTCGAACCCGGCCAAACCATTATAAAGCTGAATCCTTCCGACGCGGATTAGGTTAGGTATAGAAAGCCATCTATATTATTAAATATCCAGTCGTTTGCGGGCGATCATCTGAGCCATACCATGCTGATGAAAATCCGATTGTACGCCATGCGGTTTATCCCAGATCAGACTTTCATGATAGTGAATCATCTCCCAGTCTTCGAAATATGACCTCAACTCGCCTTTTTCAAAGAATCGAATCCTGTATTTCCGTTCGGGATGCTCTATTGTTAGACGCCTGCCGAATTCGCCAGCCGAATTTACAGCATTTAAATAATGCGGGTCCTCCACTGTGAACAGCTGCGCCGAAAATATCCCCCCCGGTTTAACCAGCGATTTGAAGTGCTCTATCCTATCGGGGATGGAATCGGGATTTAAGTGCTGGATAACATTCATCATAAGCGCGGCATCGAATTCCCCCAGGTGATCGTGAGGTTCATGGGCGTCGAGCATGTACAACTCCAGCCTGTTGATTTCCTCTGATATACAATCACTGGCCCGCCTCAGACCGAATGACGATATTTCAGTCGCCACCACCTCAAAGTTAAGCCTGGCCAGGAAAATAGCGTCGCGGCCCTCGCCACAGCCGACGACGAGTATTCGCGAACCGGGATGGAGATAACTGCTTATGAGAGGAACCAGGAGATTGGGCTGGTCACCCCAATAACTATAAGACTTCGAATATTGGGCGTCGTAATATTGACGGCATTTTTCCGTCGCGGATTCGAAGTCTTTTAGTTCTGGGTAAGCCATACCGGTATTAATACGATCCAGATGCCGGTATTGTTCTACAATTTATGAAAATGTCAAGAAAAATCACTTCATAAAAAGCATTTTCCTGGTCTCAATATAATTTCCAGCCTCCATTTTATATAAATATACACCTGAAGATACGGAATTGCCGAGATTATTGGTCCCGCTCCAGATAATAGCATGATTGCCGGCGGAATAATCGTCGTTCGCCAGATCGGCGACTTTCCTGCCCGCGATATCATAAATTGCAAGATTAATTTCAGCAGACTCTGATAATTGGAATTCAATAACAGTTCTGGCATTAAAGGGATTGGGATAGTTCTGGCGAAGCTCGAAGGTTAACGGTATCGGATTCTCATCAACACCTATGGGGGTTAAATAGACGGAATCCAGTTGGGTTTCGATAATATCAGCGCCGTCGGAATATCTGAAGAAGTAAGTGTGCCAGTCGTCTCCGGGCCACGGGATCGAGATATCAAACGTCGCCCCGTCGTCATAATAATGATCCGGGCTTCCCATTTCGTATTCGTCACCGTCGAAAATGCAGAGCCTTGTGATTGGAAGGTTGTTATCGTCATCGAAATATTCAAAAAGCCCTTCAACCGAAACGTCATAAATCGGATCCATTCCAAAAACACCGGCCGTAGGCGGAGTATTCTGATCCGTATTCAGGTACTGCGTCTTGGGAATAAACGCCGACGGATAAGTGAAATCGTTCAAACTCGGCTGCAGCGAAACCACAGATAATGTTATGCCACCGGTGAGGATATACTCCGACTCCGGGGGCCACTGGTTCCAGTTGGGATCCAGCAATAGATCGGATATGGCGCAGGACATATGCAGATTGTCCCCGGAGGTTTGAGATTGAATATCGGCTATTCTCGAAAAAGAGGTATCCACCAGGTTGACGCTATATAACCCTGGCGAATAGAAAAATGGTACGTCTACATAAACCAGCGCCGTAGCGGATAGATCGGAGCTTCCGGGATTATAAAGAATAAAACCATAGGCAAAGAAATCGAAACCCTGGCTGGTGGGCCATCCGCCACCGGCGTTATTTAGCCTTACATAAATGCTATCATCGGAATAGGTAATGGCAGATCCCGTAATATCGAGCCATTCCCCCGATGTTCCCGGAAGAGTATCTCCCACCGGATCGTCGGCCAGATCGGCGTATAAAATCGAATTGGGAGGAAACTGGTTACCCTCGTTTTTATAAGACTGTGTGATTAAAAGCGTATCGGCCTCCACCCTGCCGTAGAATTCGATTTCGCCTGATGGGCTTGAATAGGTTTCAACACCTTCATAGGTGTTCAGGTAATGAGGCGGCGTGCCCACATGATCCATCATGGTTGTATGTTCGGTATTGCCCATTCTGGATTTTACCATAACATCGAAAATCGGAAGCCCGAAAGGATCGATAAAATCGAGATTGTATACCACCGAATCTCCCGGTATCAGCGCCGACGAAACGACATTGTCGACCGGCGCCGTATTCGCCGTAAATGCTACCGCCATAACTACGGTCAAAACTGTAACGATCTTCATTTCAATACTCCCTTATTCTTCTTTCTCCTGTTTAAGTTCGATTAATATGCCCCCGGCGGATTCCGGATGGATAAAGGCAATAAGCGAACCGCCCGCGCCCTGCCGGGGAGTTTGATCAATTAATTCGATATTTTTCCCTTTTAATTCTTCCAGGGCTTCATAAATGTTTTTCACTTTTAAGCAGAAATGGTGAATGCCGGGCCCCCGCTTTGCGAGAAATCTGGCAATGCTGGAATCGTCGTCCAGAGGTTTTAGAAACTCAAGCTCGCAGTTATTGAAATCGATAAATGACAGACTGACTTTGTTATCCTTGTTGGTTTCAATGTTACTCGCGTCAATATCAAACAGATTTTCAAATATCTTTGAATATTTTTCAAGATCATCAACGGCTACCGCGATATGATGTACTCCCAGGATTTTCATAATGTCAGGTTCTCCTTGTATTCACCCCATATTTCCCTTAATACATCGCAGATTTCTCCAATGGTAACCATCGATTCCACGCAATCGATCACAACGGGAATTATATTTTTATCGGATTGGGCCGCTTCTTTCAGCTCCTCAAGGCGTTTCGCGACCTCGCTCGAATCCCTTTTTTCCCTGACTGATTTGACAAATTCGATCTGCCCTTTTTCGAGTTCCGGATCGACCTTTAAAATGTCCCGGTGTTCTTCGCTGACGGAAACGAATTCATTAACGCCGACCACGATTTTCTCTTTGGATTCAACCTGTTTTTGATATTCATAGGCCGACTTTTGGATTTCAGTCTGGAAATACCCTTTCTCGACCGCCTTTAATGCTCCTCCGAGCTTATCGATCTCAGAAATATACGATTTTATTTTTTCGACCAGCTTTAAAGTCAAATTTTCGATATAGTATGACCCGCCCATAGGATCGACCGTGCCCCCGGCCCCGGATTCGTGGGCGATTATCTGCTGGGTCCTCAAGGCGATGGTTGCTGATTTCTCCGACGGCAACGCCAGCGCCTCATCCATGGAATTGGTATGCAGAGATTGCGTACCTCCCAGTACCGCGGCGAGAGCCTGAATGGTCACCCTGGCTATATTGTTCTCCGGCTGCTGGGCGGTCAGCATGGAACCGGCCGTCTGCGCATGAAAACGGAGCATACACGAGCGGTCGTCTTTGGCGTTAAATCTCTCGCGCATTATCTTCGCCCACACGTATCGCGCGGCCCTGAATTTGGCGATCTCCTCAAAAAGATCGTTATGCGCATTGAAGAAAAACGATAACCGCGGCGCAAACTCGTCAACCTCAAGCCCCGCTTTCAGGGCATGTTCCACATAGCAGATACCATCCGCGAGGGTGAAAGCGACCTCTTGGGCCGCCGTGGCGCCGGCCTCCCTTATATGATAGCCGGAAATCGATATGGAATTCCAGTTGGGAACATGCTCCTTGCAGTATTTGAAAATATCCGTTACTAATCTCAACGAGGGTTGGGGTGGAAATATGTAGGTTCCCCTGGCGAAATACTCTTTCAAAATATCGTTCTGAATCGTTCCTTTAAGCTTGTTCAAAGATACATTTTGCTTCTTTGCGACAGCGATATAAAGAGCGAGAAGTATAAACGCCGTGGCATTGATGGTCATGGACGTTGAGACTTTGTCCAGCGGGATTTTATCGAAAAGAATTTCCATATCGGCCAGCGAATCGATGGCCACGCCGGTTTTGCCTACCTCACCCGCCCCCATGGGATGATCGGAATCGTAGCCGATCTGGGTGGGAAGATCGAAAGCTACCGATAAACCGGTTTGACCTTTTTGAAGAAGATACCTGTATCTTTCGTTGGATTTTGCGGCGGTCCCGAAACCGGCGTACTGCCGCATGGTCCAGAATCTTTCGCGGTACATCTCCTTATAGATACCGCGCGTGAACGGATACTCACCGGAGTCGGATTTCAGATGATCGATGTTTTCGAAATTAGAGTAAATCCGTCTTATCGGAATTCCTGAAGATGTTTTTTTCTCATTCATTATGTTTTCCTTAGAGTATTAATATAATAGAAATTCCAGGAATAAGTAAAAAAAAACAGTCCGCTGCCAACGGTTTTATTTGAATTTAATATGTATAGACGGTTATAATATATAAAAAAGGAGGATTAAATGGGTTACGCGGGAGGGGCGGCAGCGGGCGCCGCCGCGGCGGCGGCAATCGCCAATGCCGTAAAAGCATCGGGTGCCATTATCCGAGTCGAGCCCAGGGATTTTATAAACATTGTCTCTCGGGCCGAAAATCCGCTTATCGTGACGACCGATAAATCGTTCTGGTCGGGATATAAATATCTTTCCAGCTATAAAGGATTGACTTTTTACACCAAATCGAACGAAAGGCTGAATCTTCCCGGAGACGCCGAGATAATAGCCGCCCAGAAGATCTGGATTCCTTCATAAATTATGATATCCGAAGAAAGTCGGGAGAAGATCCGATCCGATCTCGAAAAAACCATAGGCGTCAGGATCTCAAAGAAAAGGATAAAATCTATAGGCGTAAATCCTCGGCAGAGATCTATTCCGAAAATGGTGATCCGGGTTGGCGAAAAATACAGCGGTCTGGAACCGGGCGCTCCGGAAGAGGAGATTATAGCGATCTTTGAATCGACTTTGTTCTGTATCTGCACACCGTCACGGGGAACAGGCGGGAATCCCCCCTATTACTTTCTCCGGGAGGACGTATTCTCGGTCGAGGAAATGAAATAAATTAAACCGGGAGCATATCAAAAATCGAAAGCTATACTTTCATCTTTCTCAAGACTAAAGTGATAATTATATCCTGAAAGCTGTATCTTTCTTTTGGATACCATATAATAATCCATATAATAAGCCGATTT
>CBFCYP010000132.1:0-9310 GCA_965602185.1 uncultured bacterium | reverse complement strand
AACGGTTACCGCGTAGTCCTGGAGGATGAAGCCATCGGTTACTATGAGGCTCTGGTTGATCCCCGGGATGAATTCACCAGGAAGGTGAGAACGGTTGTTCATGGCCTGGAGGTATTATCTCGCTTCAGGGACATTCTGAATCCTATTAAGTACGGATATTTCTCATTACAGATGATCAGTCATAAGCTGTCTCGCTGGTTGGTTCCGTTATACCTGGTCTTGATTTTCATAACGAATATTACGCTTGTAGATCACGGCACATTCTTCTCAGCGACAATGACACTGCAGATTATTTTTTATGGCCTGGCATTGACGGCTTTTTTAATCAAGGATCTGGAGAATATGTTCATTTTCAAAATACCTCTGTTTTTTGTTATGGTAAACTATTCTATTGTTATAGCATGGCTCGATTTTATAACGGGCAAGAATTTCGTTTTATGGGAACCGACAAAAAGATAAATGTCTGCCATCTGATTTCCGGCGATCTGTGGGCCGGGGCAGAGGTTCAGATGTTTACCGTGGTTACAGCCTTAAATAAGGCCCCGGAATTAAATGTCTCGGCAATTGTCCTCAACGAAGGAAAACTGGTTTCAAAACTCAGAGATGTCGGTATTGAAGTTACAGTTATCGATGAAAGTCAATACGGCTTTTTACAGATTTTAAGGCAAGCGAAAAAATACTTAGGGGGCAAGAATATAGATATCCTGCATACTCACCGTTATAAAGAAAATGTAATTGGGGCTTTGCTAAAGAAGGGTGGCTCGGTTCGATATATTGTGCAGACTGTTCATGGAATAAATGAACCCCTGAAATGGTTTAAAGCGCTGAAGGCGAAATTATACTCTTCCGTAAACCTTTATTACACAAGAAAATATTTTGATAAAATTCTTGCTGTCTCTGATGATATTAGAAACACGTTAGGCAAAAAGGTGGATTCTGATAAATTGGATACGATCCATAACGCCATAAATCCTGCCAACATACGGATAACGGATACCACGGAAAAGATCAAACATGATTTGGGGATTAATAGTATCGAGCATATTATCGGTTCCGCCGGGAGGATGGTTCCGGTTAAGGGATACAGTGTTTTTCTGGATATGGCGAAGATTATTCTGGCAAAAAAACCGGGCACGATGTTTTTACTGGTCGGTGATGGCCCTCTCTTGGAGGAACTTAAGATTAAGGCGCAGAGAATGGGCATTAAGGAAAAGGTATTGTTTTTGGGATTCAGGAATGATATCATCGATATTATTAATTGTCTTGATATTTTTGTAATTTCGTCATATCATGAAGGCATTCCGATGGCGCTTTTAGAGGCTATGGCTTTGAAAAAAGCTGTGGTTGCGACCGCAGTGGGCGGCATAAATGAGATTATTGAGAACGATATATCCGGTCTACTTGTCGCTCCCGGCGGCGCGCGGTCTCTTGCCGATTCCTGCATAAAAGTCTTAAATGATATTGGCGTTAAGGAACGCCTGGGAGCAGAAGCCGTAAAAAGAATCAATAATGAGTTTGTCTACGATATTCAAAGAGACCGCATTATAGACGTTTATAATGAATTAATGAAACGGGCCTGAAAGGTAGCCGTCTTTATATTAGAATATGGAAAATAAATCTAAAATACATACAATCAGCTTTATTATTCCGGTTCTTAACGGCGAAGAGTATATCGGGCAATGTCTGGATCATATTTTAAGAGAAATGCATGATAGCGATGAAATAATAGTGGTCGATAATGGATCGACGGATGATACTTTAAAAATTATTAAGCTGTACAATAAGGTAAAATATTCGATAGTCCCTGAAGTGACAATAGCGGCCTTAAGAAATCGCGGCGCCGATTCCGCAAAGGGCGATATTTTAGCCTTTATAGATTCAGATTGCCTGGTATGCGCGGGATGGAGAGAAGGTGTAGAATCAGTTCTAAGCGACAAAATGATAAGGGCCACCGGATCGGCTTGTGATGTTCCTCCGTTGTCTACATGGGTTGAAAGGGCCTGGTGGTCTCTTAAAAGAGGCACCGCAACAAAAGTAAACTTTATCAATTCCGGGAATTTTGTTATTAGAAATGAGATTTTTCAAGCAGTCTCCGGTTTTAACGAACGCTTAATTACCGATGAAGATTCCGATATTGGATCGAGGTTAAATCAAAAGGGATATTCCATTCTCGAGGCGCCCAAAGTCCGAGTGATTCATATGGGGAATGCCAAAACCCTTATGGAATTCGCTAAAAAAGAGAAATGGCATGCCACAAGTATATTAAGTACCATGACAAAACAACAAATTGATAAGCCGATGATCATGACATTTATCTTTATGATCTGTTTTTTATTTTCCCTGACCATGATGCCATTTTTCTTCCTTTCAAGATTAAATCCGATATTTATTGTTTTTCCTTTATTATTAACGCCGCTGGCGACGGCGTTATATCGTATTTATCAATACAAAAATTACCGGTATTTTTTCCATTTAATCATCCTGTATTTTGTATTTTATGTTGTCAGGTCTATAACTTTAATAGAAGTGCCGTTTAAGAAATACTTAAGCAAAAAAGAGGCGTGAATTATCCATTGCAAAGAGTCATGTGAAGGAAGCGTTTGTGCGAGAAAATAACTCGGTCTCAGGCAAATGAATAAAGGTGTTATGTCATGAACAAAGCGCTTCAGAGTGTTTATAATTATAGCCCGTCTTTTCTTCAAAATGTGTTGGTCAGCGCGTACGGGCTGAAACTTTATTTTAGAGAATACGGACGATCATTCCGGAGGTTGTCGGATGAATTTGAGAAGATGCAATGGTATTCAAGAGATGAATTGGAGTCCTATCAAAGCGAAAAATTGAAGGGGTTGATAGAACATTGCTATAATTATGTTCCTTATTATAGAAATATTATGGATCAAAGAAAGCTGAAGCCGGCAGATATATCATCCACAAAAGACCTTTATAAAATGCCGATTTTAACGCGGGAAGATATAATAGAAAATTTCACAAATCTAATCTCAAAAAATATCAAGGGGTCCCGGTTAATCCTGGGGTATACCAGCGGGACCACCGGATCGCCTTTACAGTTTTATTGGGATAGAGGAATTTGCCTCATAAAAAACGTTATAGACTGGCGGCAAAAGAGAGATGCCGGAATTAAGGTTGGTGATAAGTTGGGGATGTTTTTAGGAAGAGTTATTGTACCGTTATCTCGGAAGACACCGCCGTTCTGGCGGTTAAACCGGGTGTTAAACCATATGTTTTTCTCAAGTTTTCATCTGTCGGCGGAAAATATGGAATATTATGTCACGCGGCTGAAGCAGTTCGGACCGGCGGCCCTGGAATGTTATCCGTCGACCGCGTATATTGTGGCGCGCTTTGTGTTAAACAAGAAAGTGGATATTCCATTAAAAGCTGTTTTTACGACATCTGAAACCTTATTGCCTTATCAACGGGAAACGATTGAAAAAGCTTTTAGATGTAGAGTATTTGATTCTTTCGGAATGGCCGAAAGGGTTGTTTTTGCTACCGAATGTCGGGAGCATAATGGGCTGCATCTAAATATGGATTTTGGCATAACGGAAATATTAAAAAATGGCGATGTGGCTGCAAGGCCCGGTGAGTTGGGCAGAATTGTAGCCACGGGGTTACATAATTATGCAATGCCGCTGATCAGGTATAAAACCAGCGATATCGGTTTCATAAGGGACGAGACATGTAATTGCAGGAGGAAATTCCCACTTTTGGGAGATATAACCTCTAGAACCGAGGATATTATCTCAACCAAAGATGGAAGATATATTTCGCCGATCGTTTTGCAGCATCCTTTCAAGCCGATGAAGACGGTGAAAGAATCACAGATAATTCAGGAGGATATTGAAAATATCAGGATTAAAATCGTTAAAAACCCGAATTATTGTGAAGACGATACACGATATCTTCTAACCGAGATGAAAAACAGGATCGGGGCAAACATGAAAATTGAAATAGAATTTGTTGACAGTATTCCCCGCACCAGGGCCGGAAAGTATCGTTGGGTAATTTCAAAAGTTCCTCTGGAGTTTTAGGGTTAAAAACGTGTAACGTAAAAAATATGAATAAATATCATGAAATAGCAGCTTATCCGGAAAAATAGTATGTGCGGAATTTGCGGCATAGTAAATACTGATTTTGATAACAAAGTAGACCGGGATAACCTCGTAAAAATGCGGGACACCATGATTCACCGGGGACCGGATGACGAGGGCCTGTATCTGAAAGATAACGTCGGCCTGGGTTTCAGGAGACTCAGTATCATTGATCTGCAGTATGGTCATCAGCCGATGTGCAATGAAGACGGGACGATCTGGATAACCTTTAACGGCGAAATTTATAACCACTCCGAACTGAGAAAGGAGCTTATATCCAGGGGGCACAGCTATAAAACGAAATGCGATACCGAGAGCATTATACACCTTTATGAGGAATACGGTATCGAAGGTTTTAAAAAGATGAACGGAATGTTCGCGCTCGCTATATGGGATAATAATGAGAAAAAACTTATCCTGGCCAGAGACAGGCTGGGCATTAAGCCGTTGTATTTTACCAGGACAAATGAAGGCCTGGTTTTTGCCTCGGAGATCAAATCGATTTTAAAGTATAACAGGATTAAAAAAGAGCTGAATTCCGATGTTTTATCGGAATACCTGTTATTCCGTTTCCCGGCCGGCGATAAAACTATGTTTAAAGATATAAAAAACCTTCTTCCGGGACACGCGGCGGTTTTTCAAAACGGAATTCTGGAAACCTCAATATTATGGGATCTGATAGACTGCAAGAACAGGCTGGATTTTGATGAAAGCGAGATCCTGCGACAGTTTGAGGAGCTGTTGTCGGATTCGGTCAGGTTACGTTTGATGAGCGACGTACCGTTGGGCACGTTTTGCAGCGGAGGTGTCGATTCCAGCCTGGTATCGGCGCATGCGCAGAGGCTTTCCAGGCTGAATCTGAATACCTTCTCAGTGGGATTTCATGAGGCCGAATTCGATGAAAGCTACTACGCCGAATTGGTATCGAAAAAATATGAGACCGTTCATCATCAAATGAAAATAGATAATTATATGTTCGCCGAATCGCTTCCCCGCCTGATATGGCATAACGATGAACCGTTAAACCACGCTAATTCGGTTCAGATTTATCATATCAGCAAGCTGGCGAAACAGTCTGTTACGGTAGTATTGACGGGCGAGGGAGCCGACGAGTTATTCGGGGGTTATCCCAGATATCTGATAGCGAGAACCTGCGGGCAATTTTACCGGATGCCGAATTTCTTTAAGACGTTTATGGGAAGAATGGCCCATTTAAGCTCATCTCACAGGATAAAAAAGATGTCGAGATTTCTTCCCTTGCCCTTGACGGAAATACTGGCTTTTAATTCTTATTTTACCGAATGGGAACTTGTAAAAAGGATCCTGGACGTCGACTTTAATCTCCAGACTGCCATAAATTCGCGGCTTTCTTTGCTTGGAGATTACAATCTTAAGCCGGACAATCTGATGGAATACCTTTTCAAGCTGGAGTTGAAGACCTACCTGGTGTCTATTCTAAATCGGCAGGATAAGATGAGCATGGCGGCAAGTATAGAATCCCGGGTGCCGTTTTTGGATCACAGGCTGGTTGAATGGGGCCTAAGCGTACCGTCCGGATTTAAATTAAAAGGGGTACAGACAAAGTATATCGTGAAAAAGTTGAGCGAGAAAATGTTACCGAATGAGGTTATATACAGAAAAAAGTCCGGTTTCGGGGTCCCGATCTCTGAATGGCTCCGGGATAAGAAGGGAATGGGGAAATACCTGGATCTGGTCACCGAACCGCGATGCAAAGAGAGAGGGTACTGGAAGCCGGCGGAGATAGACCGCCTGGTAACTCAACATCTATCGGGTGATTCCGATAACGGCGATATCCTCTGGGAAATAATCAATCTTGAATTATGGAGCAGGATTTTTCTGGATGAGGATCCGATCGATTATGCTATCTTATCCTAATTCAAAGTCTTTTTGGCAATAATTCCTTTAGCTCATACCGGAAGCAGAAGAAAATGAAAAAAAAGTACAAAATACTATTTACAGTAAGCGAGTTTATGTATAGTTCCCAGGTGAGAAATTTATGCGATCTGATCAATGGTATTGATAAAGACGTTTTTGATGTTGAAATTGGTACTTTGACCATTGGCAATGAGGCGACACAGGAAATCGAAAAACTTAATGTACCATATTATCTCCTGAGAACCATTCCTCCAAGAAACATAAATATCGAGCGTTTTAAAGATTTTCTTCTGAGTCCATTTATAATTAGAAGGAAAAAATATAATCTTATTCATTCGCTGTTATATCAATCGTTGTTTATTGAGCCGGCGATAATCAAGTGTTTTTCAAAGGCCAAATATATTTTTACAAAATCGAATATTCAATGGGATAACCATCCTTTCAATTGGCGTCTGAAATGCAGGTTGGCGGATAAAATTATCAGCATTTCCAGGGCGACGGACGATCTATTTAAAGAGAAAGGATTCGAGCGAAAATCGAAAAAAATATATCTGGGAATAAACACCGACTTCTTTAGGGAATCTGAGGTAAAAAGAAAAAAATTTCGGGAAAGCTGGATAACTTCGGAGCAGACGTTTGTATTTGGTTGTGCGGCTCAATTTATAGAAATGAAGGATCATATAACGCTTATTGAGGCATTTGAGCAGGTGTATAATCAACATAATGAAACTATGCTATGCCTTTGCGGTCCCCATCACAACAATGATTATTACCGTCGAGTAATGTTCAGGATCGGGGATAGTCCGGCGAGAGATAAGATACATGTATTGGGCACGTTAGACGATATGCCGGGTTTTTATTCGGCTATTGATTGTTTTGTTTTGCCCAGCAGAGTTGAGCCATTCGGATATGTATATATAGAGGCCATGAGTTGCAATAGGCCCGTAATTGCGTGCAGGGCAGGAGGACCGCTTGATATAATCGAGGAAAATGAAAGCGGATTTTTAACGGAAATCGGTTCGGCGGTTGATCTTGCGGAGAATATGAAAAGATATATTGAAAACAAAGCGCTTAAAGAAGAGCATGGCAAAAACGGCAGGAAAATAGCGGAGAATAAATTTTCGACAAATATTATGGTAAAAAATCATCAAAAACTGTATCTTGAATTGCTGGATTGAAACAGAGTCGAAGCCCGGCGATTACAATGAAATGAATTCGAATTGGACACCGGCAAAAATAGCGGAACAGGGGAAAATGAAATACCGTGATCAGAATCGAACAATCTATGAAACATTTTGTATTTGGGCATTTGCCTTATTAATGGATTTAGCCGTAGAAAGGGAAATTGCTCGATGCATACACTCCAGAGTCTGCTGAAAATCTACCGGAAAAAAGGGGCGCTCCTGACATTAACAGATCTGTTACAATGCCTCTATTACTATCCCTATGCCTTTTTGAAATTCGGATTAAAACCGCGTTTTTCAAACCTCGAGGAATTGGTTGATTTCGCCCTTACAGGCTTAGGCGGATTATTCTCGCCCCTTCAGTTAAAAAATGAGTTTATCGAATTTCTAAAATTGATTCAAAGTTATAAACCACGTATGGTCCTTGAGGTGGGAACGGCTCGCGGGGGGGCGTTATTCGCTTTTACGCGCATAGCGGCAACCGACGCCAACATTATTAGTTTAGACCTTCCACAGGGAATATACGGGGGTGGATATCACTGGTGGAAAAACCCGATTTTTCGTTCATTTGCTTTGCCCGGTCAGAAACTCCATTTGATACGGGCCGATTCACATAAGCAATCCAGTTTAAGATTAATTCAAGATAAAATCGGCGACAGGCAACTCGACTTTTTATTTATTGATGGGGATCATTCATATGATGGCGTCAAGCAGGATTTTAAAATGTACGGCCCGCTTGTTAAGAAAGGAGGCATTATTGCCTTCCACGATATCGTCGCTCATACTGAAGATAAAACCTGCGGCGTCGATCGCTTCTGGAACGAAATAAAATCGCAATATGAACATAAGGAAATAGTGGAATCGCAACAGCAAATGGGCTATGGAATAGGTATAATTTATCAAAATTAATGTATCGTTAGATGAAATTATAGAAAGCTCTATATTTGGCTAAGTTATGGCGAACTTTATGCTAATAAAAATAGTGGAATGTTTTACTTAAGAAGCGTGAGCGTGATAAATAGATGAATTTGCCGATAAAAAATCCAAAAGTCTGCATTATTCTCGTCAATTATTGCGGCTGGGTAGATACTATCGAGTGTCTTGAAAGTGTACTGAGAATGAATTATGATAATTATCAAGTGGTCGTTGTTGAAAACGATTCCAAGGATAATTCGATTGAATATCTAAAACTATGGGCTGAAGGCAATCTGGATATTATTTGCCATCATCAATATACTTTAAAAGATCTATCTTTTCCTCCGGTACCCAAGCCGGTGCAGTACAGGGAATATAACCGAAAACGGGGGGAGCAAGGCGGGCTGCAGGAATTTGCCAATAATTCATCAAACTTGCAGAGTTTATCGGCGTCTTTGGTATTTATCAATTCCGGAGAAAACCTGGGATTCGCCGGCGGAAATAATGTCGGTCTCAGGTATGCCTTGAAAGATGAGGATTTTCAATATGCCTGGTTATTAAATAACGATACCGTGGTCGAACCGAATGCTTTAAAAAAGATGCTCGAAAGATTACAGGAAAAACGCTCAGCCGGCATGTGTGGCTCTACGTTGCGTTACTATTATTATCCGGACGCTGTCCAGACTCTTGGGGGAAGTGTTTATAATAAGTGGATGGGCTGGAATCGGTATTTAACAGATGTTGGACAAGCTGCCGCCGCGCTGGACCCCGATATTATTGAGCGGCGTCTATACGCTGTAAGTGGCGCCTCCATGCTGGTATCCCGGCTTTTCCTGGAGTCTATCGGGCTGATGAGCGAGGACTATTTTCTTTATTTCGAGGAATTAGACTGGTCCGTTCGAGCAAAAAATAAATTTACCCTGGCCTACGCCCCCGAAAGTGTCGTATATCATAAAGACGGCGCCAGTATCAGAAAGGGAAGCGCGAAAAATAAACCGAGCATCCTATCCGAATACTACCTCCAGAAAAATAAAATCACCTTCACCCGCAAATTTTATCCCTATGCTTTGCCGACCATCTACTTAGGCTTGATTCTCGCAGTCTTTAAAAGCGTAATCAAGAGACAATGGGATCGGGTTATTCTGATTCTGAAAATAATATTTGGATACGGATCGTCTCCGTAAACAAACGCGTTGCCATAATTCC
>CBFCYP010000131.1:0-9314 GCA_965602185.1 uncultured bacterium | reverse complement strand
GCCTCCAGCTTCGCGATTTTACCCAGCAGTTCGTTATACCCTTTCTCGTCCCATTCTATCATGTTGGCCTTGTCGAGATACATTTTCGCCGACCTGAAACCGGCCAGCGCCCTTTTTTCATTGCCTTTGGCCAGGGCCGCCTCCGCCATCTCCTTGTAACACAATCCCTGCCATTCGGCGGTTTCGGGAGAGGGATCATCATCGTACATATCCTTGGCCCAGATGGTCGCCCTCTGGGCCCAGGCCAGAGCCGAATCTATCTGCCCGGTCATTCTGTACGCGTGGGCCACCGACCAGTCGGCGATGAGCATCGATTTTAAATCGCCTTTTATATAATGATATCTTCGGGCTTTCAACAAAGCGTCCAGCGATTTGTCATACATTCCCATATCATCATAGGTCCATCCCAGGTTGTTCCACAGGGGGGCGAGCCAGCTTTTCAGCTCCCCTTCCTCGGCGGCCTTGATCCCTTTCAAACTCCATTCGATCCTGGTTTCCATATCGCCGACAATGCTCATCATGTTGGCGGCGTCGATAGCGCGGTCGTGCAATTGGCGCTTCAAGGCGTAGTCGTACAGTTGCGTGAATATCTTCGCGGCTTCACCAACCTCCGGCGATACTTCGCGTTTTTCGTCGGTGGCGTCCCTCCAGAGAAATCGCCCTTTGACTCCCAGGTAACGGGTCCAGCCGTAGGGCTCCGTATCTCTGGCGATCTTCTCGGCTTTTTCCAGCCAGGGGCGCCCTTCTTCCTTGTTGTCCATCGATAAATAACACCTGGCTATCTGGGCGTAAGCTTCGGTAAGATCGCTGTTGTTATTTTCAGCTAGGGCGGTATCGGCCGCCGTCTTATAGACCTCCAGGGCCTCGGTCTTTTCCTGTTTATTGAAAAGGTCGTCGCCCCGCTTGATTAATTCCGATGATCCGGATACCGTTGCGGTCTCATTCTTGTTGCCGCAGACAACAAGCGTTAATAACAACAGCCCCAGAATCAAAAATACGCCTGGAATTTTCATTCTCGCCCTCCGAAATTGCTTAAATTTTCGATTTCTTTTACACCGGTTCGAAAGATAAGATCTGCGGGCAATTTCCGCAACCATCTTTGAAACCAAAACCGCAACCGCGTGTGAATCCAGAGGTTTCACGGCAGTTGACAAATCGGAAACTCTCGCATATCTTTACGGCGTTCTACGGTATTATTGAAGTCCTGGAATAGTTAAGGAGCGCCCGATGAAAGAATCGACACAAAAATCGCTGGATATCCTATCCGGAGGAATAAACTCCGAGTTGGCGGCTTATGTATTCTATAAGAAAGCGGCGGAAAAGGTGGGCAATGATAAATACGTGGAGGCTTTTAAAAAACTCGCCGGTGAGGAAAAGGACCATTACTGGACACTGGAAGCCGAATACGACAGCCTGGTCCGTTCTGAAAAATGGAATACCTACAGCGATCTGATGCGGAAAACCGGTCTTCCGGATATGCCCGAGGAAATGTCCGAAACCCATAGAAAAAGAATCGATATGCTCGACACTATTTCCGAAATAGATAAAATTCTCGAGATAGCGCTGGAACTGGAACAGGATGCCTACGATTATTACTCCTCACAAATAGAAAAATTGGATGATCCCGTTGCCAGGGAGATGCTGGACTATCTTTCCAAATTCGAATTGGGTCATGTGAATCTTATCAGAAAATGGATTAAAGAATTATAGTATTAAACCGTATTAGCATCTAATAAATATCTATCAAATCAATATTGAATTTATATTTCTATTTGTGCCGTCCCCATTTCGGCCGTAAAGGCCTTATAAGAGCCACTGTCGAAAAGGACGAATCCAACCTGTTGGACTGATTTTGAAGCTGCCAGAAAATCTTTTGCCGCGTCTATCATTATTATCGCCGCCTCCTCTATGGGGAATCCGCCGACACCCGTCCCCAGCGCGGGGAAGTCAATCGACTCCAAATTTAATTCCTCGGCGCGCAAAAGGGCATTTTTTGTGGCGGCCGCAATTTTAACCTCATCGGTAGCCAGGTCCTGTCCCATGGCGGCGGCGTGAATAACATACTGATTGGGAAGCGATCCCGCGGTGGTGGCGACGGCCTCGCCCACGGGGATCGGCCCTTTTGAAACCGCCTCCCTTTCTATAATATCGCCGCCTTTACGTTTAATCGCGCCCGCCACTCCCGCTCCCATCCAGAGATGGTTGTTGGCGGCGTTGACAACGGCGTCGGCGTCGGATTCCGTTATATCCCCCTGCATGACTTTAATCATTTTCTTTTTCATTTGTAGCCCTCCGTTCATTCAGAATCCTCCCGACCTTGCCGGGAAAAGCCTTTTTGGCGATATAAATAACGGCAAATCCCACCGCGGCTCCAAAAACGGCGCCCCCCATAACATCGGACGGATAGTGAACCCCCAGATACATCCTTCCTATCGCTACCAGAATAGCGACAGGATAAAGATAAAAACGTGTCCTTTTATAAAAGCTGCCCGCCACCACGGCAATCCCGAAAAGATTAGCGGCGTGGCTGGACGGGAAACCATACTTGCCGCCGCAGCCATCGATTATCCTGATCCATTCCAGAGCGATTTCGTGACAGGGCCGGATACGGCCAAACAGCGGTTTTAAAATTCTGTATATAACCGGATCGATAAAGGCGACAGCTATAACGGCGAGCAGAACCATCCAGCGCCCCCTCGCCTCGCCCTTCCAGAGAATCGCCAGGATCACAATCACCAGCGGCCAGACCCAGATACCGAAATCGCATATATATATGAAAAACCTGTCCAGTAAGGGCGATGAGATAGTAACGTTAAAAAATTTCAAAACGGCAATATCGGCTGGCAATATATCCTCCTTGATGATATAATATAACCGGCGAACGTAAAAAACAAGATCGGATAAGAAAATTATTGTCCCGGCAAATCTATTTTAAAACATGGGGGAAAGTATGGAATCGACAATCGTAAAAAAGGATGTTAAGAAGGAGTTTTATATTGAGGAGAGATGCTTTATAATCGATTCCTCCGATCCCTCGGACAAAATCATGTCAATCGCCATTGCCAGGGTGGAGCCGGGCGTGACCACCGCTTTCCATTACCTCGAAGGTATAGATGAGCGGCACCTGATGATCTCCGGTAAGGGCATAATGGAAGTCGGGGATCTACAGCCACAGAATGTCAAATCCGGCGATATTGTCTACATACCGGCGGGTACAAAACAGAGGATTGCCAACACGGGTTCCGATGATCTCTTTTTTTACTGTATATGCACCCCGCCCTTCGATGAAAAGCGCTACCATAATTGGAATGAAAAAGAAAATTAGAAGATAAATTCTATTCTAAAGGCTTTTAAGCCGTGTTTTGATCGATTTGATTATATCGCCCGCCGAAGCTTTTTTGCCGTCATATTCGACCGTTTCAAGAACAACGGGCCTGTTATCGCCACAAATAACATAAACCGAATCGCCTGATCTTTCGGCAACCTGCCCCGGAGTACCATAATAAATTACATCATCCATATGAGCCCTCCAGATGATCAGCTTTTTGTCATTGAAAAAAGTAAACGCTCCCGGATACGGTTCGGATTGTGCCCTGACAAAATTGTAGATTTCCATCGCGCTCTTTTTCCAATCTATCATACCGTCGTCCGGGATGCGCTGCGCGCAGAAGGTGGCCTTCTTATGGTCCTGGGGAACCGGTTTTATTTTTCCCTCCAGGATAGCGATATATTTTTCTTTTAAGATTAAAACCGCTTTCTCCTCGAGTCTGGCCAGCATATCGGATATATAGTCATTATCACCCACTTCAACTTTCTCCTGCGCCCATATATCCCCGTCATCCATACCTTCGGCAAACGAAAACAGGGTGGTGCCGATGATTTTTTCACCGTTAATCATCGCCCATACTAAGGGCGATCCTCCACGGTATTTTGGTAACAGCGAATGATGAATACCCAGAAATCCGTTGGGAACCGACTCGAGCGTTTTCCTGCCGATTATCCAGTACCATCCGACCACAAAACACATTTCGGGGGCGACCTGCCTTATAATATCTTCAGCTTCATTTTTATTGCGGGCTGCGTGAAAGCTTATCTTTTTATCGGATGAGAATTGCTCAAATTCTTCAAAGACACTCCGCCCGTCATCGCGATCATCAATTGTTAATACCCCGGCAATGGAGCCCGGATCCAGGTTATGCATTTCTTTAAGGCATCTCAGGCCCAGGTTTTTGCTGCCTATAAACAGGACTTTTTTACTTCTTTTCATGAATGGTTATCGTAATGCGGGTACTAAACTTCTTCTTTTTTTCGAATAAGATCTTCAACTTCGCTGAGCTCGGGTATTCCGCGACGTCCGCCCAGGCGGGTGCATTTTATCGCCGCTACGGCGGAAGCGAACTTTAAAATTTCCGGCAGTTCCCAGCCCTGGACCAGGCCATATATAAATCCGCCGTGGAAAACATCTCCCGCGCCCGTCGTATCTACGGCATCGATGTCGAAAGTCTCCTGCTGATAAAAATGGCCGTCGGGAGTCGCGCCGAGACATCCCTTGCTGCCGGACGTTATTACGACCGATTTGAATCCCATATGGGCCAGTTTCAGAGCGGCGTTTCCCGGGTCGACTTCCTGGGTGAAATCAATCGAGAACCTGTTGGAAACCACGAGATGATCAACGTATGGAAGAATATCGCCTATATTTTTTCTGGGCGATCCGGCATCCAGTATAACCTCGCCCCCCGATTTCTTCATGAGCATGGCCGCCGTTAGTGACGTTTCCATTTCGCGCCCGTCGATCAATAAAAATTTGGCTTTTTTTATCAAGTCGACTCTGAATTCATCGGCGGAGAGCGCCGAGGTCTCCGTCCTATCCAGTATGACCGTCCTTTTGCCGCTTTCTTTTTCAACGATGATGAACGCCCGCGGCGTTCTGGAATCGGGGTCGAGGATCAACCCGGAGGTATTTACTCCAAATCGTCTCAGTTCATCGCGAATCGCCTTGCCCTCGACGTCCTTCCCGCATTTTCCGATAAAAGCGGCAGACACCCCCAGCCTGGAAAGGGAACATAAGGCCGTGGGAACCGGACCGCCCCCTTGACGGGTGAAGGCAATGGCCTCGATTTTATCGTCAAGCCTGGGGTAATTCCGGACCTGAAACGTGTAATCGAGAGCGCAAAGCCCCAGCCCCACGCACATCAATCTACTTGAACTTGATCTGACCATTGGTAGCTTCGGTTAATTTTTCCGCGAAAGCCGTATATGCCGTGGACCGTACCTCCACCATAAATAATACATCGTCTCCATATTCGGAATCTTTCAAGTCCACTTTAAATTTATCAATTATATTATGAACAACGCCCACGAAATCAAATCCGACGGAAAATTCAAGTGTTCTGGTTACATATTTTTTTTCAATTTCGCTTTTTTTCAAAAGCTCCGTAGCCAGCTGACCGTATGCTCTCGACAAACCGCCGGTGCCGAGCTTCGTTCCCCCGAAATATCTTGTTACCACAACGCATATATCGGATAATTCCCTTATCTCAATAGCTTTCAAAATAGGACGGCCTCCGGTTCCGGACGGCTCGCCGTCATCATTATACCTGTAGATCGATTTATTCCCTCTGCCGATTCTCCAGGCGCTGCAGTTATGTGAAGCGTCATGAAACTCTTTTTTAATTTCCGAGATGAACGTATTCGCCTCTTTTTCATCACTCACCGGAGCCGCGGTTGCGATAAAACGACTGTCCTTCACCCTTTCTTCGTGACGGCATTTCTCTTTAATGCGAAGGGTCCCGTTCGAATTCGATTTTTTTCTCATGAGCCTACTTCCGGCAAAATTGATCGCATAATCGTTTCACCCTGTTTTCATAAATCATGTTGAAAAGCCCCGCCTCGCCCGGATCGAGATTCGCGAAATCAATTTCAATCTCCCGGTAAATTTCGACGGCGTCCCGCCTCGATAATTTTCCCGAGACAATTAATCCGCAAAGAACGTCGATCTTCCTCCTGGCGTCGACATAATGCTCCTCATGATCCCTGTGGTTATATTTGTTATATTCGATCAGCATCTAAATTATATATTTTAAGATTTCCTCTACGGGATCGACGTTACCCAATATTACCCCGGGCAGATTTTCGATCCTGCTGTAATCCAGCCGCCCGTCCGGATTGCCGTAGCACAGCGGTTTTGCCTGTTTAATGGCGTAGGAGGCGGTTTTAAGTTCGCCGGTCGTCTTTTCGCCGATCTGAGTCACCACCACCGCGCTCGAAAGCGCTGAAATAACCCTGTTTCGTAAAACAAGATTCGGCCGGGTAACATTGACATGGGGATCGTGCTCCGAGATGAGCAGGCCGCTTTTCTCAATCTGCCTCGAAAGAATTATATTTTCCTGCGGATAGATATTCAGAACGCCGCATCCCAGCACCGCTATCGTTCTGCCGTTCTCTTTCAGCGCGCCCAGATGGGCTGCGCTGTCGATCCCCACCGCCAGGCCGGAAATAATACCGTATCCCCTGCTCACGAGAGCCCTGGACAGGTCAACCGCAAAGCTTATTCCCTCCTCGGTTGATCTGGTGGTGCCGACAACGGCGATATATTTTTCCGAAAAAGCCTCCAGGTTGCCTCTGACATACAGAATGGGCGGAGGGTCATTTATTCTCCTCAACTGTTCGGGATAATCGCTGTCCAGAAATGTTATAACATTGATATCGATCGTCAAGTACTCTTTCAATCTTTTATCATAGTCATCCACTTTTTCCAGAGAATCCATCAATTTCACTATTCTCTCTTCACCGAAACGAGGAATATCATCGAAATCCGCATATGAGGCCGACAAGAAATCCTCGGGTGCGCCGAGACGCATCAACAACTGCTGGAACATCCTGGGGCCGATACCGCCGCCGTCAGTTATGGCCATTATTATGGATTTTCTGTTGTTGATAATATCAACGTTCATAATGATTCCGATTCTTTACCACTGCCCCGTCGTAAACCTCCAGGCGTATTCCGGCGCGACATTGCCCTGTTCATCCTTAAAGCCTTTCGCCTCGGCGCCGTTTATATGAAATTCATATTCGATATCGGGATAAAGATGCAGTTTGAATATATATGCGCGGGTACTGTCATTATATGCAACCTTCCCGTATCGCTTCCACATATTTTCCGGATAGCCCGTTATGGAATAGGTCGACGGGTTCATCGGTTTTGAGAATGTTATAATCATTTCGACATATTGCCGGACATCCTGCTCTCCATCGGACGGTTCCACAGATAAAACGACCGGCGCCGATTTGTCCGGCGATAAGATCAATTTGGCCATTCTCGGAATCATTTTAAATATATCCTGCAGCCTCCCGCATACCATGGGATCAAACAGTATCGGTTCCGATTGTTTCCTTTCAATCAATCTCAATTCCACGGTCAGGAGATCATGGGATGATAATACGTGTCCGTAGACAGCCGCGTCCGCGTTGAGTTCGCCCATCAGAACTTTCAGGTTTTTGAGAACATAATTCAAATCCGATCCGTTCAGGTTTTTTCTTCTTATCAGTTTTGATGCCAGATCGTTCGAGACGATATTCGCGCCCGATTTCGCCATGTAATGTCTCAGGGAATCTCCTATTACCCCGGATTTCCCGGCCGCCTCGCCATAACAGTCGAAATTTAATACCAGATATCTCCCGCTGCTTTGCGCATGGGAAACCGAATAGATAAGCGAAATTAAAACCATAAACGAAATTAAATATGGGCTTCTTTTCATATTGCCAATATAGCGTAATGATAAAAGGATGTCAATCGAGTCTGGCGAAAAGTCTCTCTTTGCTCTGGTTATCAAAATAAGGCATGAACTGGGCCACCAGATGATTGAATTGCGGACGGTATTCATCGTTGACCGGCAGCGCGGCGGGGATAGTCATCTTAAGAGGATTTATATACTTCCCTTTTCTTCTTACCCTGTAATCGAGATGGGGCCCGGTCGATTCTCCGGTATTGCCCACGTAGCCTATTACCTGCCCCTGCACAGCATGGCGACCCTTTTTAACTCCCCTGGCGAAATTTCGCAGATGTCCGTAGCAGGTTACGAGATCAAAAGAGTGTTTTATCTCCAGGTAGTTCCCGTATCCGCCCTTTTTGCCTTTGAATATTACATATCCATCGCCGGCCGCCACGATCGGGGTTCCCACAGGAGCGGCGTAATCGACCCCGAGATGAGGCCGGTAAATTTTATATATGGGATGAAGCCTTCGCCATGAAAAAGTCGATGATATTCTCCTGTAGTTCAACGGCGATTTTAAAAGAGCCTTTCGCAGGGAATAACCGTTCTCGTCATAATAATCCTGGTACCCGGTAGGATCGGTGAATAAAAACGCCCTGTGCGGACTGTCTTCGAGGACATATTCTACCGCCAGTATCCGGCCAGCCTTAATAAATTTGCCGTCCTTTTCATAAATCTCAAAAATCATATGAAATGTGTCGCCGACTCGGGGCTCGGTAAGAAAATCGATTTCCCATCCGAAAATCTCCACCATATCGAAAAACAGGCTCATATCGGGCAACATCGGCTGCAGGGCTTCCCACAGCGTTGTGTGAACTTCACCCTTAACCTCTTTCACAAACCTGTCCAGCCCGACGTCGCTGACCGACTCGATAAAATCGTCCCCTTCGCGATCCAGACGATATCGTTTCAGGTCTCCGCTTACATATTCAAAAGCCACTATGTTACTGTCGGGACCAAGAAAAACCTTATAATTATCCCCGGGCTGCGACTTTTTCAGGTTGAACATTCGGGAAAATCTCGATGTTATATCGGCCACCAGCGGTTGATCAATCTCAAGGTTTAATAATTCAGCGTACAGATTGGAGTTTTTTGATATCTCCCCGCTGTGTATGGTCTCGATTTTAATTTCCTCGACGGGCTGGATTTCGGCGTTTTCTTCGATATAATTCTCCAGGAGTATAGGTTTTTTGGATGAAACCAGGATAACGCCGAAAACCAGGACCAGGGCGGTCAATAGACCGGGAATCAATTTCAATCGTATAAAATTGCTTTTTTTCTTATGAGGATTGATTATTCTCACTATCAGTTTTCTCCGAAAATCTCCGCTTGAAATGTGTAGATCTCAGTATTTTCCTCTTTCCACGCGTCAGGATGAAGCCCGGCCTTCATGCAGGTCTGTTCCAGAAATTTGGTTCTATCCCAGCCGTATTCGATCGGCACCTGCGGAAGCAAAACTCCCGCATTGATTCCCTTGATCATATAAAGACCGTCCCTGCCGACTTCCACGGTCATAGGGTCTTTAATCCTCTTCATCGGCGT
>CBFCYP010000130.1:0-9345 GCA_965602185.1 uncultured bacterium | reverse complement strand
ATTTTATTATCTTTTCAACATATACCAATTTTACACAATAGAATTTACACTATGAGATCTAATTTTCAGAATCTTTTGATCTGGCAATAACTTGCTTTGATTTTGATAAAAGCCTCGAACCACCTGTCGGGCATAAATCGCAAATTTGAGGAGCCGGACCGCCCTTGAAATAATTCACCAGATAGGTTACATCCATGCCATTCACAGAGCAACTTCCATTCGCGTCAGCGGCAAGATAAAGAAAATCCTCGCCATTACAAATACAGGAATCCGGCCCGATATTGACTCGTAGCGCTTTATATCGTCCTTATCCCCCCGCCTCCTCCCGCTTGACAAACCGGGATTTTTTCCCGTAATATCGGGTTGTGACTAAGACGCGGACCGAATATCCGGGTACGCTGATAAACGAGCGCGACCCGGAGAAGCATTTCCATTTCCAGGATATCGGAATGCGGGAATACTACGATGATGTAATCAAGAGAATTCCCGGCCTCAGGAATTTCGAGGGGAAGGTCCTGCATGTCGGGTGCGGGACGGCCGCGTTCGAGAACCTGCTCTGCGACAGGCTCGAATTCGCCCGATTTTACGGCCTGGAACCGTCTCCCACGCTTCTTCGCATAGGCGAGGCCATATCATCGAGATTCGGATACGCCGACAGGATATTCTTGAAAATCTGGGAGGATGAACTATTGCCGTTCCCCGACAACGAATTTGACCTGGTGATAAGCCTTTCCTCCATGCACCAGTGGAAAAATCCGGAGAAAACCCTGCCCGAAATAGCGAGAGTGATTAAAGAAAAAGGCACGGTTTTCATTTCTGATTTTCGCAGGGAGCAATTATTCCTGCCATTTTATTTTTTCGCCCGCAGAATGGGTTCGACATATGGTAATGAGATCGGACGGAACCTTTTGGCGGGATATAAAGCGTCATACGCCACTTCCCGGATCAGGGACTTGCTGGATGAACGGGAACTTGACGGCTGGGAGATCGAAAAAAGCGGAAAGAGGTTTATCATTATGTCATCGCCGTCGGGGAGCAACAAATCCTTGTCAGGCGATGTAACGGAGATCGAGAAAGGCAGCATGCAGGAAACATCATGAAGATAAGTCCTCCCCCCAGATTTTCGCTCGCGCAATTGCCCACCCCGCTGGAGGTCCTGCCGTTATCGCCGGCGCCTGAATCGGGGATAGAGATATTCATCAAGCGCGACGATTTAACGGGCTCCATACTGTCAGGGAATAAAATTCGCAAACTGGAATTTCTGTTTTACGACCTGGTCTCTAAAAAGTCGGATATTGTTATAACCTGCGGCGGCGTGCAATCCAACCACTGCCGCGCGGTGGCGGCGTTATGCGCCATGTCGGGTATCGATTGTCATCTGGTTCTGAAAGGCAGGAAACCGAAAATACCGGACGGCAATTATTTTCTCGATATGCTCTTCGGCGCCAAGACCACCTTTGTAACGGTTCGCGAATACGAAAAGGATATGGACGGCATCATGCGGAAAATCGCCAATCGTTACAAAGGAAGAAAAAAGAAACCGTACATAATTCCGGAAGGCGGCACCGATCCGCTGGGGATCTGGGGTTACGTGAAAGCGCTGGAGGAGATCAGGAAGCAAACCGTAAAAGCGAATATCGATATTGATACAATCTGCTGCGCGGTAGGTTCGGGAGGTACGTACGCCGGACTTTATCTCGGAAGCAGGATGACTCGCTGGAACGTGGATATTTTCGGCGTGGCCGTGGCCAGGAACAAACGGTATTATGAAAAAGTGATATTCGATAATTGCATCGCCTTTGAGAAAAGTATAGGTATGGATTTAAAAATAGATCCGGAGGATTTCGATATCGACGACAATCATATCGGGCCGGGGTACGGCAAAATCGGGCCTATAGAAACAGATTTCATTAGAAACGTGGCTAAAAATTCGGGGATAGTTCTTGATCCCGCATACACATCGAAAGCGCTTCTGGGATTATTCATGAATATTGCGGACGGCAAGTTCCGAAAGGAATCGAATATTTTATTTATTCATACCGGCGGACAATGGGGGCTTTTGCCGTCACGCGCGAAAATTTTCGGATAATAAAATCGATTTAATAGAATTTATAGTACGATTTACACTTAAAAATAGTGCAGATTATCGGCAAAATAATTCATAATATGGCACTTTTGGCTTGCAGAAAATCAGGGTTGAACGTATATTGTAATAGAACGGTAAAGCAGTCTACGAGGCATGAGGTAAACGGTTGTTTTGTAAAGAGTTGCACCCTGTCAAGGGGGATGGCGAATAGCGATAATTACGTCAGGGGCATAGGGTTTGCTTTTATTCCGTGTGATGGAAAAAGCGATATCGGGGGATAAATGTTAGCGAACGGACTTGAAAGAGGATTTACCGAATACAACCTTCCGCTTATCAAAAATCCGAAAGTGGGACGCGATAAGGTCGGCTGGTATATTTATACATTTAGCGAGAACGCCAAAGTATATTTCGATGATTTCTACAGGTTTCTGGAAAAAGCCGAGATTAAAGCACTTCGGGAGATAAAGGATTTAGAGAAAAAATTGAGCGAGACACCGGAATTGAACCAGGAATCGCTGGCATATTACCGCGCCAGGAAGATTATCGTAGAGCAGGTATTGAAGCATCTTTATTTATGTTACTCCGATTCCAAGAACCTCTCGTCCGTAATGACGCCCTGGTGTTTCGGCACCGTCGTGCTCGAGAAAGTAGAAATATATCACGACAAAATTTCCAAGGGGCAGGTGCAGGATAAGAACATTCCCGAATATCCGTTCTACGTGCTTCAGTATATCGACGAGATACGCAAAAAAGTTTTGCTGGAACTTTTCAGTTTTCCCGAGAAGGCGCTATCCATGCGCTGGCAGTATTCGGAGCTTCTGAAACGTTACAGCAGGGTATTGTCGAATGTAACAAGCTCGCTTCAAAGCGTGCTGACTATGATAAAAAGTCAGGGTTTATGATCGCTCGCTTTTCTGTTTAATGGGAAAAAGCCCCGCTTGATTTGGCGGGGCTTTTTTGTTATATGAATTTCCATGTAGCTTTGATGTCGGAAGCGCGGGGCTTCCGACCTACTCACCACATTTATTCGTCATCTTTGTAACGTGACCAAGCCTAACGCTTATGTCATTCCTGCGGAAGCAGGAATCTATCAGGGCCCGCTCTCTGGATGCCGGATCGGTTCGATTGAGATCACCGAAATCAAGTCCGGCATGACAGGGGCATATGGTAACCCATAGCTTGCTGTGGGATCGTTTCATTTATTTCAATAATATTAATTTTATATTCTTCGAATAATCGCCCGCCACCGCCCGGGCGAAATAGATGCCGGAGGTCGTAGGTCGGGTTCTGAGTCACGCCGAAGGCGGGACGAAAAACCCGACATTTTTTGCCAGTAGTCGGGTTTCTCACTCGCTTCACTCGTTCGGAACCCGACCTACAGAATTCTCTATTATTTGAGCAATACCAGTTTTATGTTATCGGATTGATTTACGCTTTCAACCCGCGCAAAATAAATTCCGGAAGTTTGGGCTGCCGCGTGCCACACCGCTTCTCCACCGTTCAACCCTAGCCGCTCCACAAACCTGCCGGTGATATCGTATATATCGACGTGATCGATTTCGGGATCGGATACGGTGATTTTGCAGGCTGCGTTAAAGGGATTGGGGTAGGCTTTGATGGTAACAAATTTATCGGGCAGTTCATCTTCGGATTCAATGCCGGTTACGATATCGGCGCCATATTGATAGGCGACCGTTGCCGGGCCGCCCAGGGATGAGACCATTAAGGTAACACCGGTAAAGTCGCCTGCCGGACCGAACGTCCTTTGCCATAGTCCGCTGTCGGGAAAAACTCTTTCGGCCTCGAAAATATCCGGGCTGTAGGTGGGGAAAACGGCGAGACCGTAATCATAAGCCGGGCTTCCCTGAAATTCCAGGTTCAACAGGACCGGCTCGTTGATACCGAATGATATATAATCCGCCGCCCACCGATTCACCGTCGGATTATAAGGACCTACGGGGTAACTTGAATGGCTCCCGGAATGGGCGAAACCGGGCGGATCGATGGAAAAGTATATATACAGGCTGTCGTAAATGGAGTATGGAAAGGAGCAGCCGTGATAATAATTGGCCATGGCCCAGTTGACGAACAGATCGGCGAAGGTCTCGGAGTAGCCGAGATTTGATAAGACGTTTTCTATTCCCAACGTAGAATTCTGCTGTTCGGCGACGATGGCCTTCAATGTATTCGCGCCGCCGTAATGGTCGGAGACGTAAGTAAAGAACAGGAATACCTGGACATAATCGAGGAACTGGTTGCCCCACTCGGTGAGATCGTCATCGGGATTGCTGGGAAATTGTATGATGGGATCGGGCATGCCGAAAAGAAGCATGGCGTATTCGGCGCAACCCTCATCCACCCAGGTATCCTCGTCGGGATCGATACCCCAGTGAATCATGTGTTCGAACTCGTGGGAGAGCACCGATATCCTGATAGGCGATACCGGATCGCCTGGATAACAGGACATGTAGAACATCTCCACCTCGTTGGAGTGCCCGCCCATGATCTGGGCTTCCTCTTCCGTATACTCGTTGAAAACCGAGAAGTAGCCGTCGAAAACGACGCCGTTGAACGACCCCAGGGCGCTATATAAGATGTAGATATGATCATCGTTATCGAGCATATCGGGGGGCGGGCCGAAATTGAGGGTATCCAGCTGGTAAATACCGAAGGTGGAATCTATCCAGGTTCCGTCCTCCCAGTAGTAGGCGACCTGGGCAACGTCGGCGGAATCCATATGTAGATTCCATTGATCATCGGCCACGAAAACATAGCTGTTCTGCGTTACCGCGCGGCAGGTGGCCGGTTCCAGTATCCAGACCGGCGGCATGACCGAGAGATCCCAGCGCCAGAAGGTCATGGTGTCGCCCACGGAGTGGTCGGTGATCTCCAGCCTGAGCCGCGGCTGAGGTTTGCCGTATTTTTGATATAGCTGCTTGCGAACCTGTTCGAATTCAGGAGTAAGGCATCGCGATTGGGCGAAAATAGTACCGCTGAACAACATAAAAAGGGCAAATATGAATAATGTCTTTTTCATCCTATCCCCCGGTGGTTTAAGGAATTATCATCTAACTGATATTAATATAAATTACTTTTATTTTAAGTCAAGATGAAAGCTAAATTGAGTAGTCGGGACGAGAAGCGTCAGGAATGGGTTCCTGACGCCGCCGGGAATTTTAGAGTGGTTGGCGTATCTCCTTATGCGCCAATCCCGCCTTCGGCAGGACAGACGAGGACGTCCGCCAACCACAACCTAATATAATAAAACCGGTGGGACAGACATTCTTGTCTGTCCTTTTATGACATTATATCGAATTTGGCCGGACATGAATGTCCGGCCTACCAGATAAAGGGGGATTTTTGGGGTCAGGCATGCCTGGCCCCTACTAATTATTTCAACAGCACCATCTTGATATTCTCCGTACGTCCCGCCGTTTCCAGCCGGGCGAAGTAGATGCCGGAGGGGAAATGGGAGGCGTCCCAGGTTAGCGAGTGCTCGCCGGGATTCTGAGCGCCCTCGAATAGCTTCTCAACACGTTGGCCGAGGAGGTTGTAAATCGATAACGATATTTCAGATTCGTAAGGTATCTGGTATTTGATTGTGGTGGCGGCGTTGAAGGGGTTGGGGTGGTTGCGGAGACCACTATTTTGCGGTAAAACGGGGTAATTATCTTCCAAACCGGTAGTTATTTCATTACGTACGATCCACATACCCTGAGGCCCCGCTGATAGATACGCCGTATCATTTTCCACAACGACGCCGGTGAAATAACCATCATCGAAATAGCCGGATATGTATTCGGGATTGTACGGATTGGATATTTCAAAAACTCTCAGGCCGTCGCTGTTCGCTAAATAAGCGTGGTTATCGTGCAGGTATAGGGCTCTGGCGGAGGGTGGCATCGAACTTATCGAAACCGGGAGGGAGGGATTGCTGAGATCAAATATTACTAATCCGTTAAGATAGCCGGCGGCATAAAGCAATGAGTCTCTGAGAAAAAATTCGGCCGGATGGTACAGTATATCCAAGCAGTGTATTTTAATCGGGTCGGACGGTTCAGAGACATTATAAACGCAAATGCCACTGTCCGACTCCGATGTGTATGCCAAATAATCATTGGCTATAATTGTGCTATAACCATTATGCGAATGGGGAGTGGGATAATAACCGAGAATAACTGGATTTGTGGGATCGGCAATATCAACTATTCTGAAACCATCATAGCAGGCAATATATAATAGATTATTATCAAAAAACATATCTCTTGAATTTGACTCAAAGAAGACCGTGGAAAGAAGTTCAGGACGCAGGGGATCGGCCAGAGAGAATATTCGCACCCCGGCATAGTTATCCGCGAGAAACAGGAAACCATTGAAAATCCGGATTTTTGTGGATTGATATTCGGTCTTATAATATCCTATGCCTACCGGGTTGACCGGATCGCTGACGTCGAATATCCTGAATCCCCCCCAGCCAACTGAAGTATAGACGTAATGTCCGAATTTGGCGATATCTCTCGTATTGGAGTACGGTATATACCTCCCCTCCAGCAGTGGATTTGGTGGGTCTGATACATTGAACCAGCTGATAATATCATTATCGGAGATAAAATAAAGCTGGTTTCCTATTAGTTTACTATTCATTGAATAACCCTGGTTGTAATTGGCGCCTGCAATATAGGGATTGACAGGATCGGAAACATCGAGGGTAATCAGCGAATCGAATTCGCCGATCATCATGAGATTATCACCCGATAATTCCATATCGAATATTGAATATTCGGTCATTACCGAATCGATTATCACCGGGTTTGCAGGATCGCTGATTTCCAATATTTTTATTCCATTAACTAATGACGTGGCAAAGTACAGATAATTATCTATAATTTTGATACTGGGAAACAAACCGTAGCATATATTGGAGAGGTAGACAGAAGTTGGATTCAGAGTATCGCTTATATCGAATACTTCCAAATACGTGCGAACTGAAAAATTACTGTAACCCGAAATAAAAAGATAGTTTCCCATTAATTTGCTTCCGGTTGCCTTATAAGTTAGATCTAAATCCGCCAGAACAACGGGCCTCATCCTATCGTGAATATCAATCAGTTTGAAATTGTAATATTGAGGGCAACCCAGGAGATTTTCGGTAAGCCTTTTGAAATTCTCAAAATAATGCCCCATACCTACTCTCAATATTTCGACGGGCACAGAGGGATCGCTAAGCGAAAAAATAATCAGTGTATCACTATCTTCGTTCACGACGTACAGCAAGCTGTCCACTGATATTAAAGCGGGGCCTACCTCCCCTTCATACATGGATTGAATACGATGCGGATGGAGCGGATTTGAAATATCCACGACAGAAAGCAAATGCCTGTCGGGATTGTTTTTGGTCGTTATTATATAAAGATGATTCTCATAAGTTGCGTATTTTTTAAGCCTTCCATCGTGCGCTGCTTTTCCAATTAATTCCATGTTCCAGGGATTTTGCCCATATGAAAAGGACGGCAAAATTAATGCGGCCAGGGCAATTGATATTAAATGCTTGAAGTACATAATATCCCCCTTGTTTAAAACTCCCTTTATCTCAACAAAACCATCTTTATATTTTCCCTCCGGTCTGCCGTCTCCAGCCGCGCGAAGTAGATGCCGGAGGGGAGATGCGAGGCGTCCCACGTGATGGCGTGCTCGCCGGGGTTTTGAATGCCATTAAACAACGTTTCGACACGCTGGCCGAGGAGGTTATATATCGATAACGATATTTCCGATTTATGGGGCAAGGTATACCTGATGCTGGTGGCGGCGTTAAAGGGGTTGGGGTAGTTTTCAAGGAGCATATATCCGGTCGGTATCGCGGCATTGTTTTCATTGACTTCAGTAACAGGATCCATAACAATATCTAAATTCGTAATATTATCCAGAGTAGCAGGTACGCCCGGTTCATAAACGCTTTGATATAGCGGATGCAGAAAACCTATATCGTACATACCGGCGCCCAGACCTCCGAGCGAATACATCCCGTTAGAATCCGTGTAGCCATCGATCGACGTTCCCAGCGCTTGCACATAGACACCCGGGATCGGTTCGGATCCATCGGTTACCACTCCGGAAACCTCAGATTTCAAGGGCAACATAAGGGGGTAAAGATCCTGTTCTTCACCGCCGTCTATATCGTAGGGAATATCGCCGATACCGTTTCCATTAGTGTCGGGGCCGGTATAGTCGGACCAGAAGTTGCCCTCCTCCTCCGTAAGCGAATACCAGTAATCGGTTCCGCCTCCGAAATCAATTGCCTGCACGGAACCGCCGTTATTAGAGATGAAATTGTTATGCTCGAAATGATTCAATTCGCCCCCGCAGATACATTTCGAGTGGAATATCCCGTAGTCGTTGTTGGTCTCTATCTGATTGAATATAAAAACATTACCCTGTGACGTAATGGAGTAGACACCCTTTTCATTATTTATGATTCTATTTCCCGCAACGAGATTGGAACGATGATAACAGGTAGGAACGTGTTTGAAACAGACACCGGAAGAGTCGCTGTTCTGTATTATGCTGTTCTGGACGGTATTTGATATATTGCTCAGAACCGGTCCGGGGAAGATATCTCTAAAATAAATACCGTATATATGATCTGAGAATTCACACCTGGAAATACAGTTATTAGCCGCGCCATACATACTGATTCCGGAGTAATTATTTTCGAACTTGCAGTACTCAATTAAACAATCGTCGGCATAGCCCAGCTCTATCCCCGCGGCCTCAACATCAGACCCGCTGTTTTTGATGGTTAAATTGGAAACGAATACGTACGACGTGTCGATCAGGATTACATCCCCCACCCCGGAACCGTCGATAATCACGCTGTCTCTGTTTTCGCCGATCAGGCTTATTGTTAACGATATGTTGATGTTTTCGAAGTAAGCGCCGTTTGCCACCATCACCGTATCGTTGTCGCTGCAGGCGTCGATGCCCTGCTGGATGGTAGGGTAGTCGGCGGGGACGTGGATTACGGTGGCGGACGCATTTTGATAAACTAATGCTATTATAATTAGCATGAGGATTCTGCGGATTAACATATTATCCTCCTATTTTAAAAGAATCATTTTTATATTTTCAGAGACGTTCCCGGCCTCCAGCCGCGTGAAGTAGATGCCGGAGGGAAAACTGGAGGCGTTCCAGGTGAGCGTGTGCTTGCCTGGGTTTTGAACACCCTCGAAAAGCGTTTCAATCCGCTGGCCGAGGAGGTTGTA
>CBFCYP010000129.1:0-9413 GCA_965602185.1 uncultured bacterium | reverse complement strand
GGAGAAATCAGCTCCGTCGAGACTGTCGGCGATAATGCCAATATCACAAATATTCCCTCTGAGGGATTAACTGCGATTAAACCGGTACCGGGCGCCGGTCTTATGGTGGCGGAAAAAGAGGACGAGGTAGTTGTCATGATGGTCCTTCCCAACGTCAAGGATTTGATGAAAGATAACCAGCTCGAGCAAGGCGATATTCTTCTATCTTTGCAGGGCCGGGAGATATCCTCGACGCAACAGTTCTCCACCGAATACGAGGAGATATCCGTGGGATCGAAAGTAACGATAAAGTATTCCCGTGACGGCGAATCCGGTACGACATCCTTTATAAAGCAGGAAATCTCCGGAAACCTGGAGTTGAAAATTGAAAGGTAGAATACCTTTTACCAATCTCGGGCGACTGCCTGGAGCGTATCTATTATTCGCCATTGCCATTTCATTATTCGAACCGGTCCTGGGGCAGATCGCCCCCAATTTCAACCAACGGGACGACACCTATCCCCTGCTGGGTTTGAAGCGGGCCAAGGAGGCCTACGAGACCGCCAGGAGCGATTTCGCAAGAAGCAAAGAACTACACGATAAAAATTTGATCTCATCGGTCGAATTCGAGCAGGCGAAAAACCTGCTGGCCAATGCCGAAGTGAATTATCACCAATCGCTTTTAGCGGTGCTTTTCGAGAAACAATATGTATCGGTTTCCCGGGCGGTCAAATATCATGCTCCGGACGGTTCCAGGCATGTGCGTTTGACAATAGACAATACTTCGGGCGGGACTGCGGAATTCCAGAAGCTTTTGAACATCGAAGATGAGCTCTTCAAATCTCTGCAGCCGGATATTATAAACAATGTTTATATCTCCCTTTTGAACGACAATCAAACCATAATCAGCCAGCCCTACGAAGCCAAGATAGATGTGCTTCGCTGGGGGAAGCCGGAGAGTATCGATTTTAAGCTTCTGGAGGATCTCGATGCCGTGACCGTGTCGATTATCTACGGCAACGGGACTCAACGGATAATGAAGATATTTCTTCAGAAAGACGCCACTGTCGATAAGGTGGCGGTTCGGTCGGAGCAGTTCTCGCAGGAGATAGAGCTGGGAAAAAACGCCACCTTCGATTTATCGCTGGAGCTGTTCAGCGGGGCGAACAAAACCTATAGTTTTCTGGCGCTGAATCTGCCGGAACAAATCGGCCGATTTTTCAAGGACCCGGCGGGCAACGCCAGGCTCAGCAGCGTGAAATTCTCCGAAAGCTCCCATACCAAAAAAGCCGCCCTGGAGATATCTCTCCCGGAGAGGCCCACGGAGGATGTTGTAATGGATAATCCCATCGCGTTCTTCGTGGTTGTTACCCCCCGGGATCTTCTGGAAAAGTTCAGCAATCCCGGCGAGGATAACTGGAGCGAGGAGGATTTGAAAAAACTCGACGTCGGTTACGTCCGGCTGGAAATGATACCCAGGGGCAAAGGGCGTCTTCTGGTTCGAACTCCGCAGTTGTATCACTCCATTAAATCCGACGAGACCGCCAGAATGTATCTGGAGATAGTAAACGAAGGCAGCCACCGTTTGGACAATATTGAGATTAACACGGATCTTCCCTTCAACTGGAGAAAAAACCTGAGCAGCGAGGTTATTTCCTCTCTGGATATAGGAGAAGAAACCCGGGTGGAGCTGGAGTTTTACCCCCCTTCCGACGTGGCGGTCGGGAAATATGATATTCGCCTGGAAATCAGCGCCGTCTCCAACAACCAGCCCGTATTAAGCGAAGATAAAACGCTTACGGTTGAGATACAGGCGTCCGCAAATATTTTCGGAACCGCGCTATTAACGTTACTAATCGTGGGACTGGTGGGCGGGATAGTAGTGTTCGGCGTCCGCCTTTCGAAAAAGTAGAATTTGAATTGAGAGGAATGATATGAATCATGAGCATGAAACCGTTGACCGCCCCATGCTGGAAGCTGTCAATTTATCCAAAAGATATGAGGACGGTGTCCTGGCCCTCGACCGGGTATCATTCGAAGTAAAATCCGGAGAGATCTTCGCCATGCTGGGAGGAAACGGGGCCGGTAAAACCACCGCCATAAACATATTTTTAAATTTCATAGAGCCCACCGAGGGGGAGGCCAAAATCGGCGGCATAGCGACGCATCGTGAACCATTGAAGGCTAAAGAACTCGCGGCGTTCGTATCGGAGAATGTGATGCTCTACGAGAATTTTACCGCGCTTCAGAATCTCGATTTCTTCGCCAGGATAGGCGGGAAAAACAACTATACCCAAAGGGACTATCGCGACGCTTTAGTGCGAGTGGGATTGTCGGAAGATGCTCATAATAAAAAACTGAAAAATTTCTCGAAGGGAATGCGGCAAAAATGCGGGCTGGCGATAGCCATACTGAAAGACGCCCCCGCTATTCTTCTGGACGAGCCCACGGCCGGGCTCGATCCCCGGGCCGGATACGAATTCATCAGGCTCCTGGATTCCCTCCGGGGCGAGGGTCGGGCTATCCTTATGTCCACCCATGATATATTCAGGGCCAAAGAGATCGCCGACACCATCGCCATTATGAATAGGGGCAAAATCATCATGCGGAAAAACGCCGCGGAGATCGTCGGCCGCGATCTCGAAGACCTGTACCTGCAGTATATGGCGGGACATAACTCCGATGTTGAATCGCCCGCGGCCGCAGGAGTGTGATATGCTGAGACTATTAGTGGAAAAAGAGGTACGGGAGATATTCGGCTCCCTGAAGTTTGTGATAACCTTCAGCGCCTGCGCGGCTTTGATTATACTATCATTCTATATGGGAGCGGAAAATTATACCCTGAGCCGGATCCAATACCAGGCCGCCAGGGCTCAGAACCTGAAACAGATGGAGGGTTTGACGGACTGGTTCTCGGTAAGAAGCCAGCGGGTTTTTCTTCCCCCCCAGCCCCTGGCGACCCTGGTCAGCGGCGTTTCCAACGATATCGGCCGCACCATAGAGGTGGAGGGCCGGGGCGAATTGACCGCGGATGACAGCCGATATAATGACGACCCCATATTCGCGATTTTCCGTTTTCTCGATCTCGATTTCATATTCGGGACAATCCTTTCGCTGTTCGCCATCCTTCTGGGATATAACGCCATCAGCGGCGAGAAAGAGCAGGGCACCCTGAGGCTGGCGCTGGCCAATCCCATTCCAAGAAACCGCTATATTCTCGGCAAACTGCTGGGCTCGGCCATCGCTCTTATCATACCCCTGATCATGGCCATATTGATAGGATGCCTGTTGCTGGTTATCCTCCGGCACCCCATGTCGGGAGAGGATTGGGTGCGGCTGGTGATTATAATCATCACGGGGCTTCTGTACGCCGGCGTATTTCTGACTTTATCCATTTTCATATCCTCGGTCACATATAAATCCTCCAACTCCTTTCTGCTCTTGCTTTCCATCTGGATATTCGGGGCTCTCATCGTACCCAGGGCCTCGGTCCTTCTTGCCGGTCGCGCCGTGGACGTTCCCAGTATCGACGAGACCATCGCTCAAAAAACAAGGTATAGTTCGCAGTTATTCAAAGAGGACCGCGCCAAAATGGCTCAATTCCAACCCACCGACACGGGCGATCCTGAAAAGATGGTGAGCGAATTCAACAGGTATATGGAAAATATCGCCGATGAACGCGAGAAGAAACAAGGCGAATTCAACGCCCGGATAAATGAGGACCGCGACAACAAACTGAGGATACAACAGAGACTCTCCTTTAACCTAGCCAGAATATCTCCGTCCACGTCAATGACGCTGGCCTCCGCCACCCTGGCCGGAACATCTCTGGAGCTGAAAGATCATTTTATCGACGAAGCGTCGAAATACCAGCAGGCTTTCGGCGATTTCATGACCGAGAAAACAGGATCTAATCCCGGCGGCAGAATGATGATGATGAAGATAAGAATAGGTAATGAGGAGGAACCGGAACCGATAGATCCCGATGAGCTTCCCGTCTTCCGGTACCAACCCGTTTCATTGGCTCAATCCGTCAAATCAGCGTTCCCCGACCTGGGACTTCTGGCTATATATAATCTATTATTTATCGCCGGTTCGTTCCGGGCGTTCGGGCGATATGATCTGAGATAAGATGCGAATGGAGATTAACATGTTTTCGATATTAATAAAAAAAGAGTTGAAAGCGATATTATACAGCCCCAAGTTTACCATCACCTTCGCCGTCTGCGCCGTCCTGATATTATTAAGCGTATATATCGGCATAAATGAATACGATCAATCGGTTTCTCAATACCGGACCGCGAAGGAACTGGCCGAACAGCGCATGGCGGAGGCGACCTCCTGGCCCAACCTGACCAACAAAGCCCAGAGGGAGCCGAACCCTCTGCAGATTTTCGCGGGGGGATTGAATTACGACATCGGCAGATGGTCTTTGATAAACCGCGAAAGCGGCATCAAGCTGAAACATACCCATTATTCCGACAATCCCGTTTACGCGGTATTCCGCATTATCGACTTCTCTTTTATCGTGCAGTTTATATTAACCCTGTTCGCCATCCTGTTCACATTCGATGCCATTAACGGCGAGCGGGAAAAAGGAACCCTCCAGCTGGTTTTCTCCAATTCGGTATCGCGATCGAAATATCTTCTGGCAAAATGCGCCGGGGCCTGGCTGGGCCTGGTCATCCCCATCTCGATACCCGTCCTTCTAAGCCTGTTGCTGGTTGTTATATTCAAGGTCCCCCTGGAGGGGGCGGATTGGGCGAAGATCATTTCCTTCCTGGGATTGTCGCTGCTTCTGTTCTCATTTTTCATAGTGCTCGGAGTATTGATTTCGACTCTCATTAGACGATCCAATATCTCGTTTTTGACATCACTGGTGGTCTGGGTGATCCTGGTTCTCATTATCCCCCGGGCGGGCGTGCTGTCCGCGGGACAGATGGTCTACGTTCCGCGAGTGGCGGAGATAGAGGGGCAACGCGACGCTTTCGCCAAAGACAAATGGGCTCAATTCCACGCCGAAATGGAAAATACCTGGATAGAACGCGGCACCGATTCAGAGGGAGGCTGCGCCTCGGACGATGATGAAAAACTCTGGCAGTGGATGAAAGAGGACGACGCTGCCAGAAAGAAGGTGGAAGTCGAAATTGAGGATTATTACGCTAAACTGAAAGATGATTTCCGCAAACGGAAAGCGGTTCGCGAGAGATTCGCCGCCGCCATCTCCCGCATCTCCCCGGCCTCCGCGTATCAGCTGGCGGCCATGTCATTGAGCGATACCGATGTCGCTTTGAAAACCAGGTATGAGGATTCTATGAATTCCTACCGGGCGCTGTTTAACGATTACGTGGGGGAAAAAGCCGAGGAGGCCGGTCCCACCGGGCATGTTATGATAAAGGTTTCATCTGAAGATGGTTTCGATATGTCATCATTCGACAGCGATCAATCGTTGGATCTGAGCGGTCTCCCTCGTTACCGGCATCCTCATCGCGGCTTCTCGGACTCGTTTTCGCCGGCCGTGATCGATTTCGGAATCCTGGGAATCTATACACTGCTGGCTTTCGCCGGAGCCTTCGTGAGGTTTTTGACATATGATATAAAGTGAGATTTTATTTCATGCATGCCAAGCATCCTACCGCGGCAGATTGTAATAGATTCCCCCGGTAAAGCCGGGATCCTTACCGCTACAGACCTGCGGTCTGACCTGCATTCGCTACATCGCTTGGCTCGCAGCGAGTAGCAGGTTGGGCTCATTCATCCACGGCTAAAGCCGTGGTATTCTGTCTGCGACCCCATAGAAAGAGGGTAGCGATATTCCGCTACCCCCCAGATTAGAGCGCTTATAGTTTGATCAACTCAACCCTGCGATTCTCGGCCTTTCCTTCCGCGGTATTGTTGGTGTTTATCGGTTTCGATTCACCCCATCCCTTCGCTTCGAGACGATCGGCAACAACATTAAAGTTCGAAATTAGATATTGCCTGACTGAGTTGGCGCGGTTTTGAGAGAGGGTCATGTTGCTTTCATCTGAACCGTCGCTGTCGGTATGTCCCTCGATCGAAAGACGCAACCCCGGATCGTCCGTAAGTAGATTCCCTATCTCTTTTAAAGTCTTATAAGATTCTCCTTTGATGGTAGATGATCCAACATCAAATAATATCCCATGCGTAACAATTTTGCCGTCCTCAGCCAACTGATCCCGCATACTCTTGCCGCCCTCGGCAAAACGGAAGCTTTTAATCATACAGTAGTTGCCTTCATCTTTATAAGGATACATGCGGACCTTGAATCCTACCGGGCTGAAACCCTCGACCTTCGGCACGTTAGCCACCCGGTTTTGATCGATATAGCACTTGATCGAACGATTCGTAGCCATAATCCGCATCGTATGGGTCCCTTTTGATAAAGGCTCCGTCAATCTTTTGCTGGCCAGACGGTTGCCCTGTATCTGCAGGTAGGTGGCTGTGCCGGAATTGAATTCAAACTGACCAATCATCTTGGACGAAGCATCGATCCACTGTATGTAGTAGTATGGGATTGTAAATTCAGGGCCGGCACTGTAAAACTCCATCTCTACCGTGTATTTTTCCGGTAACGGCCCGGTAGGGGTTTTTGGTGTAATATAGCCGTCATCAGTGCAGAGAATCCAGTATTCGCCGCCCATTCTCGCGATTTCGAATACGCCCTTCTCGAGATTCCAGCGATAGGGGAATTCTCCTTCTTCCTCGTCGGATAAATCATCATAGAAAATAACTTTATCGCCCGGGATGAAGTCATATTTCGTAAATAAGGCCATATCCTCCGCTGCCGGCTCGGTGGATTTGGCGGTCGGTTCGGCTGTGGCGCCTGATGATGACGTTGCGGAGCCGCTGGTTGCCGAAGCGGCGGCACCTGATCCCGATGCACCCGATTCTCCATATTCGGTCGTATATTCTCCCCTGCCTTGGTATCGATAATACTCGTCGGGTACTTCTTTGGATACCAGATCCACGGTTTTTACCAGCATGGCCCTAATGGCTTTTTCCATAGGCTGGTTCGAATAAACCCCAAGACCGCCGGAGAGAGCTATGTCATCGGCCCAACCGCCCGCGGCGACATCGGATCCCCAGCTCGTCGATTTGGCTTCGACAGCTTCGGCCTTTAATACCCTTCTGGTTCTAATATCTATCAGCTTCAGATCCAGAATAATCTCAGCGGTTTTGGTTTTCACCCCTAATTTCCCGAATGCTTTCTTCTTAAAGCCACCCAGCCCTCCGCCGCCGCCTTTGGCGTCCGGTTCAAATGCCGTAACTGCTCCTGTAATCAGAAGATCAGCGCTCTCCATCAATCCTTTTTCGGGTCCGCGGCCTTCCTCGGCGTACCCGGATTCGGCAAAATCGATCTCGTCGGCAAGCTCTTCTACCTCCTCCTGACTCGCCAGCACTATAAATTTCTCATTGTTTGTAAGGGCTGTGGAAAGCATCTCCCCAACCGACGCCGCCAGGTCATTGCCACATTTTCTGGCTTTCGATTTGATTTTACCTACGGTGATTCTGGCCTTGTTTCCCTGGTAGGTCAGGTTGTCCTCAACATCTGCGAATGCCGGGATGCTGAAACAAAGGACAAAGGCCAGAAGGATACTCATTGCCTTCATACCGCTCCGTTGTGTCACTTTTTTCCTCCCTTCACATTTTCTTTCATCTATTGCCGAATTAAATTTAATTCTTTTAATTTCTATATTAAGGGCTATTCCTTCCTATTTTTCTTTAAAGTAAGATTGCATGTAGTAACCTCTGTTTTCGGCGGGCAGCCTTCCTTAACGCCAGCGGTAATCGGGGTAGTGTTGCTGTAGTTGCCCGTAATGGAAGCGCTGCCGTCCTTATTTTTGACATAATCCGCTGAACAAGCCGGTAAAATTCGAAAGTTCGATTTCTATCTCCTCGCCGTCAGCAACCTCATGCTTTTCGGGATTTATATCGCATTCGGTAGGAACCTCCTCGTACCTGTACATGACTTCAGGCGGTCGTTTCTTTTTAAACTCCGAATTCCGGTATTTCCACATAGTTCTGGCGCAGGGGCCTGATCTGCTGGTGGCGCTTAGGGTCTGCCATGTATCTACGAGCTCTTCGCTATCACCGTTATAATACATTTCAGCAGTTAATCTCGATTTCGCGTCCCAGTAATCCGTGGTGTCGTCCGAAAGTATAACCTTCTTTTCTTTCTTAACTCCGGCGAGACCATTCTCAAAATGAGCTTTGAAAATGTAATGGGGTTGCCTTAACTCGGGGGGGAGGATGATAACGCTTTCGTTCCTCATCCATTCTATGCGCTCGGGGCTGGCAGCCATGGAGAAACAATCAGAGGCGATGGCCTCCATAGTTCGGCCCCTCGCTGTCGACTCATGAAGAAAATCCGTTTCAATATCGATAACGTCGTTGGTGACTTCCACATAACCCCGGCGTTTGCAATCCTCGCAGGCCGATACTCCATCAGAGAGAATAATTAATACCAGCGATATCATTACCATTATTGAAATAATCGTCGTCAATGGACCTGCCCCGGTATTTACGAATTTGATGGAATACATGCATACCTCCGCGACTATATCAGCTTAAAACTCAAACGAATCCGTGTGAGTTGTCTGTTTGATCATCACTTCCGCGTCCGCAAATGTCGAAAATACAAAAACCGCGAGTAATGATGAAAAGATAACGGACGCTGTCAGGTTTCTCATCAGACATCCTTTCCTTTTTTTTATATATTGATTATAGAGCGTTTAAATACGCCGCATTCCCTCCTGGGGTCAACGAAATCCCTGCCTGTCATTGGATTTCGCCCGCAAACCCTGGTTGACCAAATTGCTCCCTCGCAATTATAAAGCGATATAAATATATCGTCAAGCCCAATCCGGAAACCTATAACCATTCAAAACCTTCCGTGTCGAATTGGTACTTGAATCAGAAACGGCTCTGGTTAGCTTGCATTAATTTGAAATAAGCTAATTTTATAATATAAGAGATCCGAACCTGAACATCTGCTCAGAGAAACTGTCGCAAAATCCGTAGGGAGTTTTCGACGGAGATTCTATTGTCAGGCATCGATGACTCGGAGCCGAATCTCTGGAATGTAGTTTTAAAATAAAAAGAGATAAAACTAATCGGAATGGCTAATCTATTATCATACTGGAATCCAATCAGTAACTTGCCTGATTTCAATGGGTTGCAAAAGCAGCCCTCTGAGGGCAGGTAATTCTCAGCCATCAAACCGGGATTCGATTCCCCGTGCCGCTGCCAAAGAATATTATCCTTGAAAATATCCTCGATCCTTAGACATCGCTTATTAAAAATGAAACACATGCGGATTTGTTCTGACGACCAGAGATAAGTCCTTAATATATAAGATGTTGGAAGTGTAGATTATTTCAATGCTTGACACTCTTTTATATATTATTATATTG
>CBFCYP010000128.1:0-9486 GCA_965602185.1 uncultured bacterium | reverse complement strand
TACGACGGTCATCAGAAGTTCTATGGCAAGACCGCGGTTTTGATCGGTTATGAAATAGAGGACGAAAACGACGAGAATCATTACCTCGCCTTCGGATTGGATAGGACACTCGAGAAGGGGATCGATCCGGCTGAATATGTGAGCGAAGTTCACAAGGTGGGAGGATTGGGCATAATCGCGCATCCCGATGAGATCAGGGACGCTTTGCCTCAATATCCCTGCTTTCCCTGGATCCGTTGGGATGTAAAGGGTTATGACGGTATCGAAATATGGAATCACATGTCGGCGTGGATGGAATCGCTGAAACGGATAAATATGCTTAAAATGGCTATTATGCCCCGGCGGAGCCTCCGGGGGCCGACCGCCAGGATCCTGGAGAAATGGGATGAGATCGCGAAATCCCGGCCGGTAGCCGGGATCGGTTCCACAGACGTGCATGCTCATATTTACAGAAAGGGTTTAATAAAACTCACAATATTCCCGTACAAAGTGCAATTTAGATCCATAAGAACGCATCTGTTGCTGGATCAACCGCTTAAGAGCGATATAATTTCCGCGAGAGATCAGATTTTCGATGCTATCAGAAAATGCAGGATTTTTGTCTCGAATTTCCGATGGGGGGACGCTCGCGGATTTAAATTTTATGCGCGAAATAGAAATAAAATCTATCAAATCGGCGATATTATCGATTTTTCTTCCGAGCTCACGTTAAATATGTCTTCGCCGAAAATCGCCGATATAAGGCTGATAAAAGACGGCAAACCGGTGTTAACCCGGATCGGCAGCAGATTCGAAATAACCGTCCCATATCCGGGGATTTACAGGGTCGAACTTTATAAGAATAAAAGAGGCTGGATATATTCAAATCATATCCGTATTCATCCAAAAAAGGAAGGGTGAAACGATCCTGGATAGAGGGGGGCTGGAACTACCCAGGCATAAGTTTCACCCTTGAGTGCATTTCAATTACTACATTCTTTCGTTAAATGTCAAGCATAAATTGCCTTCCGCTGCAAAAAAAAGCGCCGTTTCCGGCGCTTAATTCAGCCCCTCGCTTCAGTTCTATCGGGCTGGTCAGGAAATTTATTGTCAGTAAATTACTTACGGATTCCACCAGTAATTTATTTTTGCCAGAAAGACGTTATCCGAAACCGTGTTGAACATATCGTTTAAATCCCTGTCGAATCCGAAGTCGCCAAACTCGTCGGAGCGGTCACGGGCCTGAGTCCAGACAACATACAGATCGGAACCGGGCATATATTCCCAGCGAAAAACGGCATTGAGCTTGAATGACTTATAATTGAAATCGGGATTCTCGTCGTATTCGACGCTTAGTTCGGTATATTTATCAAAGGGCACAAACTGTTTGAAATTGGAATAGCCGCCCGCGCCGATAAAGAACTGGCTGTACAGGATCAAAGTCATGTTTCTGCGAAAAGTCATGGTGCTTCTTAAATTCATATTTACTTCGCGATAATCCAACTCACCGAATACATCGACCCTTTCACCGTTGTCGTCTTCGGTATCGGTCAGCCAGCGGGAAACGTTGTCCATGGTTTCCATGCCGGGACCGATTGAGAATATCAGATTTTCACGTGGCCGGAGTTGAAACCAGAGATAAAAATCGGCCCAGGAACCATCCCTCGTGGTACCGATAGCAGGATTAACGTTTACCATAAACGGTTTGTTGCTGTTGGTCTCGCCCCACATCCAGAACGACCAGGTCTGGGGTATTTTGACCAGCGGGCCGCCCCTGGTTTCGCGATCATCGTAATGAGGAAAATTGGTGTCGATGCCGAATCCCGCTTTCCAGAGGTTATTGAACTCAAACCAGTTGTTGTAATTACCCCCCAGCGAAATCAGGTCTCCGTCGAGATTCTGTCCTTCCCAGTAATTGATGTTGTGAGATCCCTGCCGCAATATCCCGACCGGTTCGGCGATGCGGTACTGGAGCCAGCCCCAGCTTCCCAGCCAATTCGGCCTCGAAAGATACCCGGTTTTATTGAGATCCAAATCCCGTGATTTGTATTCTACGCCGATAGTCCCGCGTATGTGTCTGCCTGATTTTTTGCTGAATTCGGCGCCTACCCCCATTCCGGATTCGCCTCCGGCCAGACGGCTGCCGACCGTCTGCCCGGTAAATGAATATTCTCTTCCTCTAATGAGCAATTCCCAGTCTAAACCGCCGGTGAAAGTCGGGTAAGAACCCTTTTGATTATGTGCCGTAGTTAAAATTCCGATCGAAGAACCCGAATCGAATTCCTTTTTTACCCTGGTAACGTTATAATTGGCTTCGTTCATCACAATGGCTCTGATCTGATCGCCATCTTCATTTACATAGCTTGCGTATTCCCTTTCCGTAACGGCGTTTAACAATCCCAACTCCCATCCGTTGGTTGTTTTTCCGGTCAGCTTGGCGGCGCCCAGTATGGTGGTACGGTCGGGCCGTTTTAGCCAATAATCGAGATCGTCCGGGGATTCGTTGGGCGCGCGCCCTATCCTGCGAGAATAAAAAAGCCTGTAATCGGTATTGAATTTATTTGCGCCTTCAATGAAGAAAGGGCGCCTCTCCCGGTAAAAGGTCTCAAAGGTAGACAAATTTATTACTGCGGGATCCGATTCCACCTGCCCGAAATCGGGATTTATGGTAGCGTCCAGGGTCATATTGGGCGTGATACCGTATTTGAAATCCACTCCGATATCAGAGTTCAAGTCGATGCCGCTTTTACGGTTTACCGCGCTGGGATCGTTGTGCTGGGATGATACAAAATAGGGAAGAATTTCAAAATGACGTGCCGGTTTGATACCCTTTAAGTTCACCAGATGCCGGAACGCGGCGATATCATCGGCATGAGTCTCGATATTATAATGCCAGATCACATATTCGTTTTTGCTCATAATATGCCGGTAGAAATTAACTCCCCACACGTTTTCTTCCGCCTCGTTGAAACGCAGACAATGATAGGGGATGCGGAATTCGGCGCTCCAGCCCTCGGGTCCCAGATGAGTCTCGACCTCCCACACGGAATTCCAGGTCATATCATAATTATCGCCTACTCCGAAACGGTAACCATCCCTCATGGTTCCCGAAGCGTTTACCTCGAAGAAAAACGATGACATGTGGTCATGGAAACTGTCGATCTCGAACTGGACTCGGTCCGCGCCTATCCAACTGTCTCTTTCGCCCAGAATCATAACCATTTTTTCGGGTTCGCTCTCGTAGCACATAAATCCCACATAAAGGGCAGCGTCATCGTACAAGACGGTTACCTTTGTGGGTTCGGACGCCGGTTGGCCCTCGTTGGGGGTGTACTGTATAAAACCCGTCACCGCTTTGCCCTTCAACCACGCTTCTTCACTAAGGATCCCATCAATTTTAATGCGTTCGCTGATTTCCGTCGCCACGGCTTCGTCACCGGTCAACTTGGGTTCCGCCGCGGCCAGCGAATATGCGAAAAATAAAATTGTTAAAAGTAGTAGTTGCTTCTGCACGGGAACTACCTCCACCAAAATTTTGCGGCCAATGATTTACATATTTTACATACGGATTTTTGCGGTTTTGGTTGCCCTGTATTGATACCAGAGAACAGGGATTCATGGTGTTGTGAAGGGTGGAAGAAAGTAATTCGTATCAGCCGATATAATTGGAGGGCGGCAATTTTTCGGTCTTTTTTTTGTGATTAGTGCTGGATAGTTTGGCCGGGTTTGCCGGATTGGATTTAAACATAGCCTCGGCCTCCACAACCATATCGGCGGTTATGCCCCTGGTTTTTTGTATGGCGGTTTTTGCCTTTTCGGCGTTTTCCCTTAAAAGGACCGCCGCCGATGGTATTTTCTTGATTTCTTCCATCAATTAATATATCGGCATAAATCATTAAAAATTATGGTTTTTCTCATGTTGACATAATATCATCGCGGATTTAATATTATCATAATGAAACAAAAACCGATCGGTAAACTTCCGCTCTTTTACGGTCTTAAACTCCGTCACGCAATCGCGCTCCTGGCGTGCCTGGCGGTTATATTGATTTTTGCCGGTTATTTTTCGGTTAAAGTGGGTCAAAACGCCGCCTTTGACGCGTTGACATCTCAGGGCAGAGCCCTCACCGAGTCGCTGTTATCTTCAGCCGATATTATTATCGAGGCCGATGACGAGTTTATCGAACTGGGATTGGATCGGCTCATGGATGAAATCCCGCTCGAATCAGATGAAATACTTCGATCCGACAGCGCCCTTGACAGCCTGAGAATGTTATCCGAGGCGGACAGAATCTGCCTTTTGGATAATAATAAAATTATCGCATCCTCGTTACGGCGCAATTCGATAATCGGGAACAATGAAATCGAAGTCTGGCTGGATTCCCTCACCATAGATCCCGAGGCCCGGATAATCTATGAACTCCGCGAGACTGACGGAGACCGTTACCTGTGGAGTTATTTCCCGTTTGATACCGATACAGGTCTGTTCGTATCGAAAAAGTGGCTTCTGGGAAAATACGGCAACCAGAAATTGAGTCTTTACCATTTATTAAATCAGGTCGCTCAGGAATCGGGCGTGGAGTATATAATGCTTCAGAACCTCGAGGGGATTATCTTCGCGTCGAAAAAAATAGCCTCCATGCCGCGAATATCCGATGATGAATTTCTCCTGGAATCTCTGGACAGCGATACCACCAGGAGCAGGGTGATTCCTTTCCAGGATCGCGAGGTTCTCGAAACCGTCAGTAATTTCAGATCGAAGGATTTTGAAGGACTCTTTCGGGTCGGTTTATCCATGTACGGTTACCGCAAGATAGCCGGGGGTATGAAACGCCAGGTCTGGTTCGTGGTGATGGCGTTGATAATAGTGGGCATGATCGGGTTCGCCACGGTGGTGGGATATCAGAATTACGATCTCCTGAAGGCCGGGCTGCACAAGGCCAGCGCCATTTCTCAAAGCCTGCTGGATTCGATACCCGGCCCGGTGGTGGCGATAGATTCAAAAAACAGGATTACCGATTTAAACTCCGCCGCCAGGACATGTTTTGGCTTGCAGGCGGGCTATACCAATGGCAAAGATTATTTCGACATATTCCCGAAAGATCCCTTCCGCTTCGAAAATGTTATTTCCGGCAAGAGAAGCGCCGGCTTCGAAAACTCCATGGGGCAGGACGGGGAACGCCATTTTGTGACTTCGACCCCTCTGTTGGCCATGGATGGCTCGGTAATAGGGGCCATAGCGGTGGCTCAGAATATTACCGCCGCCAGAAAACTTGAAGAGATCGCCGAATCGAGAAGACGGTTATCGGAAATGGGCGCCCTGGCGGCGTCCATGGCGCATGAGATTCGCAATCCCTTAAACGCCATAGGCCTTACCATACAGCGCATGAAAAACGAAATCAAGCCGGCGGAAAAAGAAGACGACTATCGCAGGTTTATCGATGGTCTCAGGCAGGAGATCACCCGGCTCAATTCCATTATCGAGAAATTCCTGGCCGTCGCCCGCTCCGTACGGCCCGAAATCACTTCCATTTCTTCTGATGACCTGATCAGAAAAACCGTGGAATTATTCGCCAGCCAGGCGGAATCGTTAAATATAAAGTTAAATTATGCCGGCCCGAAGGAATACACCTTCGAGGGCGACAAGGATGGCCTTATTCAGGCTCTGGTCAATGTCATTAAAAACAGCGTTGAGGCCATCGGCAAAGACGGGAGCATCGAAATAAGCGTTCGCGAATCCAATGATAAGATTGTAATTTCAGTTGCTGATGACGGACCGGGAATCGAAGATACGGCATCAGTATTAAAACCGTTTCACACCACCAAAAAAGACGGTACCGGCCTGGGGCTTTCCACCGCCTCCAAAATCCTCGCCGATCACGGCGGCGAACTGGTTATTGAGTCGCTGCCTGGCCGGGGATGCAGAGTCGATTTTATTATTCCTGTTAAAAGGACTGAGGATGAGACTTCTGGTAATCGATGACGAGGAACGTCAAAGGGAACTGTTAACCGAATATTTGACCAACAACGGCCATAAGACCCGCGGCGCCGAGAACGGCGAAATAGCTCTGAATATGCTGAAGGAGGACGGCGCCGAGGCGGCCTTTGTGGATATGCGCATGCCCGGGATGGACGGGCTTACATTCATTAAAAGAAGCCTGGGGCTTTATCCCGATCTCGCCATAGTGATAATGACTGCCTACGGAACCGTGGAATCAGCCGTGGAGGCCATGAAGGCCGGCGCCTTCGATTATCTTCTGAAACCGATTGACCTCGAGCATATAGAATTAATCCTATCGAAGATCGAGGAAAAACAACGGCTGATCGCGGAAAACCGCTACCTTAAGCGGAAGCTCGAAGAGGTCGAAATTCCGGAGGGAATTATCGGTGAATCCCGGGCTATAAAAAACGTTTTAGCGGATGTCCACAGGATCGCCCAATCCGACGCGACAATTCTTATCAGGGGTGAGTCCGGGACCGGGAAAGAGTTGGTCGCGAACGCCATACACTATGCCTCTCCGAGGGCCAAAGGGCCGTTCCTGGCGGTGAACTGCGCGTCTTTGCCTGAAACCCTTCTGGAATCGGAGCTCTTCGGGCACGAAAGGGGAGCCTTTACCGGCGCCGTCTCGAGACGGCTCGGAAGGTTTGAACTGGCCCACAAGGGGACTATTTTCCTCGACGAGATCGGGGATATATCTTCCGCCATTCAGGTGAAACTTCTCCGGGTACTTGAAAGCAAAAAAATCCAACGTCTCGGAGGTGAAAATGATATTCAAGTGGATATCAGAATACTTACCGCAACCAATAGGGACCTGGAATTAAAAATGCAGAACGGCGAATTTCGCGAGGACCTTTTTTACCGGTTAAATGTTATTCCGCTTACTATCCCGCCGCTTAGAGAAAGACGGGAGGATATTCTCCCGTTGACCGAGCATTTTATCGAAAAGTACTCACAGAAAAATAATAAACCTATAAAGGGGATTACCGCCGAAGCTAAAGATCTTCTATTGAATCATTCCTGGCCCGGAAACGTGCGGGAACTGGAAAACCTCATGGAAAGAGCGATCGTTCTCGCGCTCGGTGATGTTATCGATTTGAAAGATCTCGATCCCTTTATCGCACAGCGGCCCGCTGGCTCGGCGCCGGGTTTCGATAATCTGAATCTGGAACATATCGAAAAACTGGCCATTATTGAGGCCCTGAACCGGACTGCAGGCAGCCTCACAAAGGCCGCCGAAATTCTCGGTATTCACAGGAATTCCATAAGGCTGAAAATCAAAAAATACGGCATTAAACAGTAGAAACGCACAATCCTGAAGCGCGGCGCGAACAAAATTTGTGCGCTAAAAATCAAGGATTCCTCGATCCGATTTATAACTTATTGTAAATTAATAAGTTACAACAACCGTCCTTTTGGCACGGTTGTTGATTTATATAATGGCAGGTGAAATTAGATGGAGGTACTGATGAAGACGAGAATTGTAGACAATAAGATACTGAATTTAGCGATATTTGTGGCCCTGGTAGCGCTTTTCTCTATTTCCTGTGAGGATACCACGGCTCCCAGGGATACCACCGCGCCGCCCGTCCCAACAGGTTTGAGAAGCACCACTGGCGATAACGTAATCTGGCTGGAATGGGACCCCATTATAGGTGTACGGGATCTCGATGGTTATAGCGTTTATAGAAGTACCGATGACTACACGTATTACTGGCAGGATGATATTTACGACGGTGATACCGAGTATGCCGATTACGATGTGGATAACGGGCAGACCTATTATTATGGCGTGAGTTCTTTTGATTTTGCCGGGAATGAATCAGACGTTTCTTTCCATTACATATTAGTATTCGATACTCCGCGTCCGCAAGGATGGGATGTGGTTATCTATACCATGGATGCCGATCCGGACTATTCCGGCTTCGATTTTTCCGCTGAAGACATCGTCGGGTATAACAGCCTGAGAGCCGATTTCTTCCTGGAGTTCGACAATGCCCCCGGTATTTACACCTATTTCATTCATCTCGGCATGAACGGCAGCGGAATTCAGGACATGGGGCGCACCGAATCGTTATTCGATATTACCTACGCTCCCGACGGCGGGTGGTCGGTGCTGGATTACGCCGAGGCCATCGAGGGGCACACTTATGTTATCAGGACCGTGGATAACCATTATGCCATGATCAGGATCACCGATTTCGACAGCTTTCCGGACCGCAATATGACCTTCGACTGGGCCTACCAGATCGATGCCGGAAATCGCGAACTCAAAATCGGGGTACCGTCCAATGTCGCGGCGGCTCCGGACAGCTCGAATAATGTAAATTAGGAATTTGACTGGATAAGATGATGAATTATTTGAAAATAAAAAGTGAATCCGTTAAATTAAGAACAGGTTGTACTGCCTGTTCTGCAGGAAAGGCGGTGGCGAAAATGAAATGGTTCAAGATAATTATTATGGTTGCCTTAACGGCGGGAATTGCATCCCAATCATACGCCTACGAATATTTTGAAAGCGGCAGCAACGTCCCGGATATAGAGGTCTGGGTGAATAAAGGTGCCAGTTCGACATATTATTACGGTGAGGATATCGCCGTATATTTCCGGGCCGAACAGGATTGTTACGTCGTGGTATACGATATCGATCCGTCGGGTGAGGTCACGATTCTCTTTCCCTCGAGCCCCTTTGGAAGCACCTACGCGACGGCCGGTACTGTTTACAGGATACCCGATTATCACGCCGATTTCAGCCTGGAGGTCTCCAGCAAATCCGGCACTGACTACGTTTTCGCGTATGCCAGTTACGATTATATCAATCCGCCCGATTTCATGCGCTATATCGGGTATGAATACGGCGATCCCGATTATTACGACGACAGCTATTTCGTGATGACCGTTCGCGGCGATATCGATGATTTTGTCGATTACGTCAGCGGCCGCCTGGCGAAAGGGCCCTATACGGTGACGCATACGAAATTTTCCGTAAACGCCAAATACCGCCATCATGTCAATTACCGTTACTGGGATCCCGATCCCTATTATATCGGCTCCGTATGGGTAGGATGCGAATGGCCGGGCGCCGAGATCTGGATTGACGGGATCTATTACGGTATCGCGCCGATATTAATACCGTCGATCTATTTCGGGCATCACTGGGTCTGGGTATATTACGGCGGTTATCCCTGCTACCAGCGTTATTTCTACATCGGCGGGTATCAGCGCTATTATATCCACGTGACCATCGATGAACGTTACAGAGACTATCATCACCGCAGGCATTCATTCAGAGACTGGAGATTTCACGAAAGACGCCACAGGAACGAAGAGGGATTCAGAGAGAAAGCCGTAAGGGCCAGGCAGAACAAGATTCGCACCAGATCGCTTCCCCCGTCAATGGTGCTCGATCTCCAGGAAAAAGGCGGCATCAGGTCCGGCGCACCGATCGTGAAGAACGCCAGGGCCGATATCCGCGCCCGCACCGAGAGAAACGTGGAAAACAGGGTTCG
>CBFCYP010000127.1:0-9505 GCA_965602185.1 uncultured bacterium | reverse complement strand
AAGTTAATTAATCTTAAAACCGGGTTTTTCAACAAACCCGGCGCTTGGTAACCAGAAAAAAAACCTCTCTGGTAGGCCGGACATTCTTGTCCGGCCTTTATGGATGTACGGCATCTGGGACAGACAGGAATGTCTGTCTCACCGGCTTATATGTGTTTCGGGAACCGCGATTCCCGAAAAATCCGGTTTAAAGCAAAATGCCAGTAAATTTTGCCTCTTGTAACAATCGGTATAGATTTTACGTATATATGCCATATTGGCCACAATAACTTTGACTCAGGCGCTTTGGGTTGATTGGGACGATTGAGGATTAACGAAATGCGTAAAAAGCGATCTATTTCCACCGTTTGTATATTTTCGATTATGATTGTGGTGCCGATCGCGGCCGCGGACGATGATTTCACTCCTGTTTATAAACCGACGCTCCACGTTCAGCGCGCAGCGGGCAATATAGAGATTGACGGCCGGCTCGATGATCCGGGCTGGATGAATGCTGCCGCTGTGGATCACTTCGTTGAATCGGAACCCGGCGATCAGATCAAGCCGCCGGTCGATACCCGCGCTAAGATAACATACGACGGCGAGCATCTGTACATTTCTATGATAGCGCAGGCTGAGCCGGAACAGGTTCGTGCCTCGCTCTGTGAACGGGATAAAACGCCGGGGGACGATAACCTGGGTGTTTTGATAGATACTTATGGTGATGCCGCCTGGGCCTACTCGCTCTTCGTCAATGCCAACGGCGTTCAGTATGACGCCATATGGACCGACGACTTCGGGGAAGACACCAAGTATGACCTTGTCTGGGAAGCCGCCGGCTGCAAGACCGACTCCGGTTTCCAGGTAGAATTCGCGATCCCTTTCGCCAGCCTTCGATTCCCCGATCGGGAGAAGCAGGAATGGAGAGTTGATTTTTTCCGCTATCATGAACGCGAGGTAACCTATGAGATTTCGTGGAGCGCCTATGACCGCAACGAGGCCTGCTGGCCCTGTCAGTGGGGTATTATTACCGGGATCGAGAACGTCAAACCGGGACGGGGTTTAGAGCTTATTCCCGCGGTGATCGGCTTTCAGTCCGGCAGCCTCGAGCGTGATGGTAATGATCTGGACTTTCGCAACAGAGATTTCGATGGAAATATATCGGTCAGCACAAAGTATTCGATCTCCTCGAACGCCACCGCCGAAGTTGCCGTCAACCCCGATTTCAGCCAGGTCGAAGCAGATGCTGACCAGATTGACGTGAACTCCACCACCGCTCTTTCTTTCCCCGAGAAGCGCCCCTTTTTCCAGGAGGGCTCCGACCTGTTTCAGTCGCGCTTCGATGTCGTATACACTCGATCAATAAACGATCCTGATGTGGCCGCTAAATTCACGTATCGTAAAGGACGAACTTCAGCGGCCTACCTGGGCGCCGTGGATCGCTCCAGTCCGCTTATCATACCTTTTACCGAATTCAGCTCACCGGTTTTAAATATCGGCAGGAGTTATTCCAACATCCTGCGGGTTCGCCAGACCTTCGGCAAAAGCTCCCGCATCGGATTTCTGGCCACCGATCGCAGGTACGATGAAGGGGGATCGGGTTCTACCGTCGGGCTCGACGGCAGGTTCCAAATGGCGAAGGGCCTCGTGCTGTCCTGGCAGACTGTCGCCAGTCACACCGCCGAGCCGGAGGATTCCACGATTACTGCGGATCTGGATTATGAGAACTTCTTATTCGATGATGACCATACTGCCGCTTTCGACGGCGAGTCATTCTGGGGACATGCTTATCTGATTGATATCGATTTTGATTACAACGACTTCTTTTTCACCTCGGCCATAAGAGAGAAAAGCCCGACTTTCAGAACCGACAACGGTTTTGTAACCGCAAACAACGACCGATATTTCGACATCTACACAAATTACACCTTCCGGTTTGACGAAGGTCTTTTCAGATCGATCGTGCCGGAATTCTATGTTTACCGAACATGGGCCGCGGAGGGGGCTTTCAAATCCGAAAGGCTTCATCTCGATCTCTCTTTCAATTATCGATTAGCTCAAGCCGGCAACCACAACCAGTACTGGTTCGGCTCCGAAAAATACGCCGATTTGCTTTTTGAAAATCTCTGGGGAGCGCATCATTGTTTTCATTTCACGCCCGGCCAGCTTATTTCTTTTGGGGGATCCATCAACTACGGCAACAAAATCGCCCGCAGTTATCGAGAAATCGGAAGTGAAATATACTATACAGCCTGGCTCGATCTTCAGCCGCTCGACCGCTGGCTGATCGAAAATAGCTGCAGCTACATCCGCTACACAAGCGTGAACACCGGCGCGGAGCTCTTCAAGGGATATATCCTCCGCTCCAAGCTGACTTATCACTTCAACAGCAGGCTCTGGCTGAGGTTTGTTACGCAGTATAACGACTTCATCGAAAGCTGGGATTTTGACCCGCTGCTAACCTACCAGCTTAATCCCTTCACCCTGTTTTATGTCGGTACGACCTATGATCTGAAGACGTATGACGACCTCAACTCCGAGGGGACCGGCTACGTAGAGGACCCCGATGCAGATCGTTGCTATTCCCACACCAAATTGGACGCGCGGCAATTCTTTGTGAAATTGCAATACCTGTTCCAGCGGTAGGGAGCAGCCGGGTACTCACCGCCTGCGTTTTGCCCTCATGATGTCGCTTCTCTCCATCATAAGGGATAACGGATTCCTCAAAAAACCATAGAGCGAATTAACAAATATTCCGTATATTAAGCGTTCTTTATTTTTGAGGTTACGCATGCGGCAGATAGAGAAAAATAAGATAACCGACCATACCGAGGGATCGATCATCAAATCGATCCTCAAGATGGGGGTGCCGTCGATGATCGGGTTCGGGATCGGCAATATCTATGATCTTATAGACATGTACTGGGTATCCAAGCTGGGCCCGGAGCCGGTGGCCGCCATTACTTTCTTTGCCTCATTTCTGTGGGTAACACATTCGGCCAATATGATCGTGGGCGTCGGGTCGGTGGCGGTGATATCCCGTCGATATGGTGAAAAGGATATTCCCGGAACTGTACTTTCCATCAAGGAGACCATATTTCTCAAATGGATAGTCGCCATACTATTCGGGATACTGGGTTATTTGGTAACTCCGATTGCTCTAAACTTGCTCGGCGCCAGAGGGCAGGTGCTCGATCTGGGGATAACCTACGGCAGGATTATCTTTATCGGACTGGGTTTCAATTTTGCCACCTATTCGATATTCACCGCTTTAAGAGGCGTCGCCAATCCCAACAAGGCGATGGTATTGATGATCAGCTTTAATGTGATCAACATCATTCTGGATCCATTTATGATTTTCGGATGGTGGATATTCCCGGAGATGGGGGTGGCGGGCGCCGCCTGGGCCTCGGTAATATCCTATGTTTTCGCATTCACCGCGGGGATGGTACTGTTTTTTTCGGGTGCGGCCAATGTAAAACTTCGTTTTAGAGGAAAAGAGCATGTCCGGATATCGTCCATGTGGCAAATTCTCAAGATCGGATTCCCATCCGCCATCGGGTCGCTGTCGTTTTCAATGGCTCGGATCGTGGTTATGCCGATGATAGCGGTATTTGGTGTCGGGGTAGTGGCGGCCTATGGAGTGGGAATCAGAATATCCGCTTTTGGTATAATGGTTTTGGTAGGGATCGGTCTGGGGCTTTCAGCGCTTATCGGACACAATCTCGGCGCCAATAAAAAAGAACGTGCGAAAAAGACCGCTTATCAATCTATAGCTCTCGGCGTGGCCATTATGACTGTCATGGGATTGATCGTGTTTTCAGGCGCCGATTTCATCATGGGGAAATTTTTCGACGATCTCGATATTATAAAAATAGGAGTCAACTTATTAAGAGTCCTGGCTATCGGATTTCCTTTTCTGGGGTTTCATCTAATGATAGAAAATGTCTACACCGGGGTGGGGGAGAACCGTCCCGCCATGATGTTTAATATCATTCATTCCTGGATGTTAGAGGTGCCCGCAATCTATGTTTCGACCCAACTTCTTGGTTTGAACGAGGTTGCGGTCTGGTGGTCGATCTCCTGCGCCACTGCGGTTTCGGCTATAGCATATTTTATGTATTTTCGTAACGGCAAATGGCTGCATGTAAAAGTCTGACGTTCCCAATTTTATTATTTTCCATTTATTTCCATAGGCAGCCATAACTTATAGCGGAAAACGGAACGTAGAATATATCTATACTGTTTTAAAATAGATGATGGACGAGATTTTTCATCTTGATTATTTTTAAATCTGTTGTTAATTAAAATTGAATAGGTTGAAGATGAGAATTCAAGGATTAAAATTAAAGGCTGGGAGTGGCTGATGAAATTTGCCGGAAATATCGTGGCATCGGTTTTGATGCTGGCGATTGCGTGTCTGCCTTTATTTGCCTCCGAACAGGGCTCGAAAAGCGAAGTGATTTCCCGCTTGAATACCGAATATCCGGGATTAAAAGTGTATTCGGAAAACGATCAACTTTCGCGCATCTATGGGAAACAATTTGGATATGGTTCCAGCCCTGAGGCATCCGCCCGGCAATTCAAACAGAATTACGCGGATATTTTTGGAGTCAAAGCCGAAAACCTGCGTCCGGTTAGCATTCTGCATGACGGCAGGCATACTCAGGCCGTTATGTACAATCGTAATACCGGCGATTATAAATTTACCCTCGTATACTACACGCAATACAGCGGCGATATTCCGGTCTTTAGATCCGATTTAAGGCTTCTGGTTTTAAACCGGGAAGACTATCCTCTGGTTCTGGCCGCGTCATCCCTGAAAGACCTGGGTGATTTTGCAGCGCCTGTAAGCGCCTCGATCAATGAAAACATGGCTTTTACGGCGGCAAAATCATTTTTTCCCGAACTGGTGAATATCGGCGAGCCCCGGCTGGTTGTATGGGCCGGATATGGCGAGGAAATCGTCAACCAACCCGGAATCGCTATGGAAATAGTGGTCGATAACGGTATGTACGCGACGGATGAATACCAGAAGTGGCTGCTTCTTGTTGACGCGCAAACCGGCGAGATCCTGTATTTCGAGGATATGATTCTCAATATTGACATAACCGGTAATGTAAGCGGAATGGCGACCGAGGGAAACGGCGCCGATACCTGTGGCGGCGAAATCTCAATGCCAATGCCGTATTCCCTGGTGAAGATACAGGGAGGAAACTGGGCTTTTGCAGATGCGGACGGCGATTTTATAATTCCCAACAACGATAGTACCGATGTGATAGTAATATCGCAACTCAGGGGCCCGTGGTTCAGAGTATTCAATCAGTCCGGGCAGAACCTGCAGCTGGTTGATACCCTGACCCCTCCCGGCCCGGCGAATTTCCTGCACAATGAATACAATTTATTGGAATTCGATAGAGCCCAGGTCAACGCTTACTTACACGCTAATGTTGTTCGTGATTTTGCCTTAATGTACAATCCCTCTTATCCCGGTTTACAGGAGAATGGGTTTCCCGTAAATGTCAACCTTTATGATTATGGTCGTCACTGCAACGCGTTTTACGATTACAGTTCGATAAATTTCCATTTCTCCGGAGATGGCTGCGCTAATATGGCGTTTTCCACGGTTATTCACCATGAATATGGACACCATCTTGTATCTATGGCCGGCAGCGGGCAGGGTCAATATGGAGAAGGTATGGCTGACGCGATGGGCGTTTTAATCACGGACGAACCGATTCACGCTTTAGGTTTCCAAAATAACTGTAGTCAGGGTAATAGAACGGCGGATAATACCTTACAATATCCTTGCAGCGGGCCGATCCATTATTGCGGTCAGCTTCTATCCGGTTGTGTCTGGGAAGCCAGGTTGGCGCTCGAAATTAATTATCCCAATGCCTATATGGATATTATCGGCAACCTCGCGGTAAATGCCATTTTTCTTCATTCCGGCAATATGATCACTCCGCAAATTATTATCGATTACCTCACCCTTGATGACGACAACGGAAACATCTATGACGGCACACAGCATTACGATGAGCTTTGCGCCGGTTTCAACGCTCATAACATGGATTGTCCCGAACTTCATCTTATTGAATTTGTTTATCCCAACGGACATCCGGATATGATCGTTCCGGCTGGGGGGACGATTATCGATGTTGAGGTAGCACCATCGATTCAAAATCCCGTACCCAGCACCGGCATGCTTCATTATGATGACGGTTCCGGCTGGGTTTCCATCGATATGCAGGTCGTTTCACCCAACGTATACCAGGCCGTATTTCCCGCGGTGAGCTGTGGCGTAGAAGTTTTTTATTACTTCAGCGCCCAGGCTGACCAGGGAGAAACCGCGACCGATCCATTAGATGCCCCGTTTTCGGCGTTCGCGCTTTACTCCGGCTGCGGTTTTACGACTTTGATGGAAGATGACTTTGAAGATGATCTCGGCTGGACCGTTGAAAATTCTCCCGATCTGACCGACGGCTCATGGGAAAGGGCCATACCGATAGACACATCCATATGGAATGGCGGCAATCCGCCCGCCGATTATGACGGCTCCGGGAATTGCTATGTCACCGACAACAGTCCCGGCGGCGATGTTGATGACGGTTACACGTACCTGATTTCACCCGCAATGAATCTTGCTGATGAACATATTTTGATCACGTATGCTCTCTGGTACACAAACTACGCGGGCAATAATTCCAACAGCGATTATTTCAAAACCTATGTATCCGCCAATAACGGCGCCAGCTGGGTTACGGCCGAGGTAATCGGACCCGTCACCGAGGACGGGTGGACGGAACATAAGTTACTGCTCCGCAACTTCATAACTCCCAGCGATCAGGTAAAAGCGCGATTCGAGGCTTCCGATTTTCTCTACGAGGGCTCGATTGTGGAGGCTGGTCTTGACGCCTTTAAGGTGGAAAAAATCGAATGCGGGCCCACATCAATCCCGGACGAAGTCGACGCCGTCGGTCTTCCGAAAGAATTCGCGCTTCTGGGCTGTTATCCAAATCCGTTTAATGCCAAGGTAACAATCAAGTTTGTCTTGCCCAGGGCTTCTCATATTACTCTCGAGATTTTTGATCTGCTGGGACGGAAGATTGAAACTGCTGTGGACGATTTCCAGGCGGCGGGATATCAGAGCGTAACCTGGGATGCCGGAAATCGTTCAACCGGAATATATTTTTACAAAATCTGTATGGGCGACTTCAAAGACACCGGGAAGATGATGCTTCTGAAATAAAAGCGGAAATGAAAAAAGGGAGCCGGAGCGGCTCCTGTCCAGATCCGGAACGGGAGAATCGGTTTCCGAATACAATTTTGATAATGGCTATATCGAACTTTACCTGAACATTCGGGAATTGCAGGCGGTTTCGGCCATAGGATATTTTATGTATTTCAGAAACGGCAAATGGCTGCATGTAAAAGTCTGAGATTCCCCTTTTTATTATTTTCCATTTATTTCCATAGACAGCCATAACTTATGCCAAAAAGCGGAACGCAGAATATATATATATTGTTTTAAAATGGGAGTTAGATGAGGTTTTTGATCTTGATTATTTTCGATTCTGTTGTTTATTAAAGCTAACTGGTTTGCTAATTAAAATTTAAGGATTAAAGATTAAGACTGGGAGTCGCTGATGAAATTTGCCAGAATTTTCGTATCCTCGGTTATGATGGTGGCAATCTTGTGTTTTCCTTTGTTTGCTTCCGAACAGAGTCTGAAAAGCGAGGCGATTTACCGTTTGAACGCCGAATATCCGGGATTGAAAGTGTATTCGGAAAACGATCAAATTGCTCGTATCTATGGAAAACCGTTCGGGTACGGTTCCAGCCCGGTGGCGACGGCGGAACAGTTCCGGGAGAACCACGCGGAGGTTTATGGAGTTAAATCGGAGAACCTGCGTCCGGTAAGTGTTCTTTATGACGGCAGGCATACACAGCCCGTGATGTACAACCGTGATACCGGCGATTATAAATTCAATCTGGTATATTACACGCAATATAGCGGCGATATCCCCGTATTCAGATCCGATCTAAGGCTACTGGTTCTCAATAAAGCCAATTACCCGCTCGTCCTGGCGGCATCGTCTTTGAAGGATCTGGCTGAATTCACCGCCCCCGTGCTCGCATCGGTAAATGAAAATCTGGCTTACGGCGCTGCGAGATCTTTCAACTCCGAACTGGCAAATATAAGCGATCCGAGGCTGGTTGTATGGGCCGGATATGGCGAGTAGACCGTCAGCCAGCCCAGAGTCGCTATGGAAATAGTAGCCGACAACGGTTTATACGCCACAGAGCAGTATCAGAAATGGTTGCTTCTTGTTGACGTTCAGACGGGGGAGATTCTTTATTCAGAGGATATGATTCTAAACGTTGACGTAACCGGCAATGTGAGCGGAATGGCTACCGAGGGTCCTGGCGCGGATATCTGCAGCCTGGAGGTTTCCACTCCAATGCCGCATTCCCTGGTACAAATTCAGAACGGTAATTCGGCGTTTGCCGATGAGAACGGTGATTTCGTTATAGCCAATAATGACAGCATCGACGTAATAGTAACCTCGGAAATCAGGGGCCAGTGGTTCAGGGTATTCAATCAAACCGGGCAAAATCTGCAGATCGTGGACACTCTAACGCCTCCCGGACCTGCGAATTTCATTCATAATGAGAATAACACTTCGGAGTATGACAGGGCACAGGTAAATGGTTACGTGCAGGCTAATGTTGTGCGCGATTTTGTGATAAACTACAATCCTGCCTATCCGGGATTGCAGCAAAACGAGTTTCCCGTAAACGTCAATTTGAATGATAACTGCAATGCCTTTTATGATTACAGCTCCATCAACTTTTTCACTTCCGGCGGCGGCTGTGCCAACACCGCGTTTTCCACCGTAATTCATCACGAGTACGGGCATCACCTGGTGGCCATGGCGGGCAGCGGCCAGGGGCAATACGGCGAGGGTCAGGCTGACGTGATGGGGATCCTGATAACGAACGATCCCGGCCTCGCCTACGGATTTTACGGTGACTGCAGCCAATATATGAGAACCGGGGACAATACATTGCAATATCCCTGCAGCGGCGAAATTCATTATTGCGGTCAGCTTCTGTCAGGTTGTGTATGGGATGCCAGGGAAGCGCTGGAGATAACATATCCCAACACCTATATGGATATTATAAGTAATCTTGTTGTAAACGCTATACTTCTTCATACCGGCGATATGATCACACCGCAGATCACAATCGATTACCTCACCCTGGATGATGATAACGGGAATATTTATGATGGTACTCCGCATTTCGATGAGCTCTGCGCCGGTTTCAACGTACATAATATGGATTGTCCCGAACTTCATCTGATTGAATTTGTCTATTCCAATGGCCATCCCGATCTCATCGATCCGGCCGGGGGCACGATTATCGATGTTGAGGTGGTTCCATTACTTCAAAATCCCGTACCCAATTCGGGTATGCTTCATTACGATGACGGTTCCGGCTGGGTCTCTATCGCTATGCA
>CBFCYP010000126.1:0-9754 GCA_965602185.1 uncultured bacterium | reverse complement strand
TCGAAGGTTATCTCGAAAAATCTCAACAGCTTAAGGGATTTTTGCTGCTGATTGATTCTCGTCGGGGAGTTCAGGATGACGATATTCAGCTTATGGAATATCTGCAGTCGCTGGGCAAAAAAACCTGTCCAATTCTCACCAAATCGGATAAATTGGGGCGGCAGCAAAAAGCGCAGATTGTGAGAAAGTCAACGGATATCTTATCCGGGATCGGGGACGGAGAACTCCTCCCCATACTGCATTCCGCGAAGACCGCGGAGGGGAACGATTTGATCTGGCGATGGATAGGCGAAAGGATAGATGATGAAACCGAATAGTATGGCGGTCCTGGGACTGCAGTGGGGCGACGAGGGCAAGGGCAAGGTAATTGATTATCTTAGCGAGAGATGCGACGCGGTGGCGCGTTTCAGCGGCGGCGCCAACGCCGGCCATACGATTGTCGTTGACGGGCAAAAGTATATTCTGAAGCTGTTGCCATCGGGGGTCTTGCATGAAGGCAAAATCTGCCTTATCGGCTCCGGCGTGGCCCTGGATCCCTGGATTTTAAAGACCGAGATCGAGGAGCTGGCCGAAAAAGGGATATCCGTCGACGGGAGGCTGTTCATCGATTTTGCGGCCCATCTGGTTCTGCCTTTGCATAAGGTGGCCGACGGTTACCAGGAATCGCTCCGCGGAAAAGGGGCTTTAGATACTACCAAAAGGGGGATTGGCCCCTCCTATGCCGATAGAGTATCGCGGGTCGGTTTACGTATGGCGGATATATTTGACGAATCCCAGCTGAAAGATAAAATCGATTACGTTTTTTCCAGGCATGAGGAATGTGTCAATAAAGTCGGCGATGACACCTTGAAAGACAGGGAACAATTGATCGCTAAGCTTCAAGAGTTGAGGGCGCAGTTCAGACCCTTTGTTGCCGACGTTGCCGCCATGGTTATGGAACTTATATCCTCCAGAAAAAAAGTCCTGTTTGAGGGGGCACAGGGGATGCTGCTCGACGTCGATCTGGGCACCTATCCTTACGTTACATCGTCACATACCACAATCGGCGGGCTTTTCACCGGCCTCGGGATTCCACCGTCCTGTGTCGGCGAGATCATCGGTATTACGAAGGCTTACATGACCCGTGTCGGTCACGGGCCTTTTGTATCGGAAATAGAGGGTGATCTGGCCGATGAGCTTCGCGAGAGCGGCGGCGAATACGGTTCGGTGACGGGTCGCCCGCGACGGGTCGGCTGGCTCGATATGGTGGCGCTAAAAAGGGCCATCAAGGCTAACGGCATCGATAAACTGGCGGTGACCAAACTGGATGTTCTCGACCGGTTTGATGAGCTATTCATTTGCGAATCGTATGAGATGGAGGGCCAGAAAACGAACTGGATTGCGCCGAATCATCCCGATTTCGCGAAGGCCGAACCGGTGTTGACGAAAATCGCGGGATGGGGAGAGCCCACGGTCGGCATAAACAGGATCGATAAGTTACCGAAAAACGCCCGCAAATATATAGATTATATTTCGGTTAAAACGGATGTGCCGGTCTGGCTTATATCCACCGGCAGTTCCCGGGAAAGTACGATAATAGTCGAAAATTGAAACCTCATTTTCAATAGATCCCGGTGAGATTTTTCAAACAAACTTATCAGATAAGGTTTGCAGGATGAGTTGCAGAGAATACGTACCATTTATAAATAGATTAATTTTAATTTTTGTAATTGTGGGAGCCATATCTTTAAATGTCAATTCCCAGGAGAATCCGATTCCGTTGAGGTTTGAGGAAGCGTTGAAGATGGCCCTGACCGACGATCCCGGCCTTATGGCCAGGGACAATCGAATAAAGATCGATGAATATGGAGTGTCCGAATCGGTGGCGAAGTTTAATCCGAGGCTCGATATATTTTCATCGTATTCGAGATCCTCATTGGAAAGTGAAATAGAGTTTTTTAACCCGCTGACGTCCGGGACCGAGAGAATAAGTTTGTTTCCCGACGACAGGTATAATTTTGGAATATCTCTATCACATAACTTTTTTACGTTTGGAAAACGATCCGCGCTGAAGCGCGCGAGTAAACTCGGTATCGATATTTCGAGGCTGGAGAAGGAAGAATATAAAAGGTCTTTGTATGACAAATTGGCGAGGTTTTTCCTGAAGTCTCTTCTCACACGTGATAACCTGACGATTCGAAGGAATAACGTCTCCAGGGCGCGGAAGAAACGTGAAATTGTAAGTTCGATGATATCCGAAGGATTGGCTTCCGATTATGACAGTATCAGGGCGGAACTGTTGGTATCCAGGTATGAATCCGATCTAAACCTATCCGAGGAAGAATATGCCGACGCTCGGGCGGCTTTGAAGGCTTTGTTAAATATGGAGCAGACAGAAGAGATCATGCCGATAGGGGATCTGGAATTATTTGAAACGGCGATTCCGGAATCACCAAAATCAGGTATCCGCGATAATATCGATATATTAAAGCTTGAAAAATCTATGGAGATACAGGATGAGCTCGCAGGATATCATAAAAGGACCTTTTTTCCGAATCTAACTTATTCTGCCAGTTACAATTGGCAAAACGGTTATCAGCCGGATCTCGACAGGATCAGGGATTTCTGGACGGTCGGCTTATCCTTGAATATGAATCTTTTTGACGGCGGGGGCAGGCGAAGCAGGATCGCCAGGGCGAGATATGAATCGAGATGGGCCGGGAATCTGAGATCGGATCTGGCATTGCGTATCGAGGCTGATATAAAATCGTCACAATCGCAAATAACGTCCGCGGAAGATGAGATTATATTGGCGCAAAAAAGGCTTGAATTGGCCGGGAAAGGACTTGAAATCGCCGAAGCCCGCTACAGGGAGGGGTTTTTGAGCATTTCCGATCTTCTCGATTCGGAATTGGAAAAAGCGGAAGCGGAGATGGGATTGAATTTATCGGTTTACAGGCTGGCGTTGGCAAGGCTGAATCTTAAATCGGCGGCGGGATATTATCCGGAGATCGATAATTCTCCGGATTGATGGCGAATGGTCGTATTGCCGAATAAATATATTTAGTAAATTATTAAGATTCTTTCCCGAAAATAATATAGAGCAAAAATTTCTTGCCAGTTTATGAATCTGGGCCTATAATTTGGCTCATTAAAAATGGTGACAGGAAAAAGGAGAAGGTTTTTTATGGGCGGAGGATGGAATTTTGGCGGATGTTCGGGTCTCCGTAATTCCTGTTTTTGATAGAAATGTATGAAATGGTATCATAAAGGAGGGAACTTGTTTAAAGAGCGAAGAATTCTGGCGATTGTTCTGATACTATTTATAATGACCGGTGCGGCCTTTTCCGCGGAATGGGACAGACGTTTGGGATTGGAGGTGCGCGGACCGGTATTAGCTCCGTTGTTAAAAGGGTCGGAGTTCAGGGATTATAGAAACGCGGCACTCCAACCTTTCATGATGGGTTTGAACGTATCCGGGGCTGTCAAATATGGCTTCAGCGAGACTTTTGTGCTGGGTCTGACGGGAGGATATGCCACCACTTATGATGATTCCACGGCGAGGTCCGACAGATCTTTTGCGTTTTTCAACTCCGATAATGCCGGCTTTAAGCTCAGCGGAATAAGGTTTGGACTCGAGGGGCAATACTATTTCTACCCGGAAGGAAATGTTCAGCCGTTTATACTGGGGGGGCTGGGCCTGGATATGTGGAGTCTGGAAAATCAAGACACCGGTGATAAGGAAAATTTCAAGGATCTCGGTCTGAGATTCGGAGCCGGGATCGGGTTCTGGCTGGGCGAGGATTTTCTTATAGACCTGCAGGGCAAGATGACTTACAGCGTAGCCAACATTTCCTCGGAGGAGGCGGGATTTTATAATGACGTCGACTGGAGCAGTTCGAAAAGCCGTCCTTTCAATGGTTACCTGGAACCGTCCATAGCCCTGACCTATTTCTTCGGCGGACCGCGCGATTCCGATGCGGATGGTATCAAGGATAAGTTCGATCAGTGTCCTGATACCCCGTTAGGCGCCCTGGTGGATGAATATGGCTGCCCCAAAGACAGCGATGGAGATAGAATATATGATGGAATCGACGCCTGCGAGAACACCCCCGAAGGCGCTGTTGTCGATCACCTCGGATGTCCCCTGGATAACGATAAGGACGGGATTTTTGACGGCCTGGATAAATGCCCCAATACGCCTCTTGGCGTATCGGTGGATTCGCGGGGATGCCCGTTGGATACGGATGGCGATGGAGTTCCTGATTTCAAGGATAAGGAGGCCGATACGCCGGCCGGGGCGATTGTCGATGTCGACGGCGTAGCGCTTGACGGTGACGGCGACGGCGTAGCCGACGGTATAGACAAATGTACGGATACACCCATGGACGTTGCCGTGGACGAATTCGGATGTCCGAAAGCGAAACCGTTAACCGAAAAGATTATGTTGAATATAAAATACTCGCCGGGATCGTTTAAACCGGATGTAGCCGCGCGCTCGATCCTGGATGATTTGTATGAGACTATGAGAGCATATCCCGGCCTGAAAATAGAAATAAACGGTTACACCGACGCCCTGGGATCGGCAAGAGGGAACAAGAAACTCTCCGAAAAAAGGGCGACAGCGGTCATGGATTACCTGCTCGAAAAGGGAGTTTCCGCCGATAGAATGACATCCGCCGGGTATGGCGAAGATCCGAAATTCTTTATAGGCGATAACAGCACGCCCGAGGGGAGACAGAAAAACAGGCGAGTGGAAATAGTGCCGGTGCAACAATCGACTCAAGAATAATCAACGGTAAATAAATGCCAAAAGCGAGGCTTCCGCGGCCTCGCTTTTTTTTACATTTAATGAAGATCGCTCTCTCTTTTGGATTCTTCCCAGAGCATGTCCATCTCTTCGAGATTCGATTCGGAGACGGTTTTTCCCATCCCGCGCAGTCTATCTTCAATATACCTGAAACGCTTCATGAATTTAACAACCGTTTTATTAAGTGATTCTTCGGCCTGCAGGCCGAGATGTCTTCCCAGGTTAACCAGCGTGAAAAGAAGATCCCCGAATTCTTCCTCCAACTCCGACTTATCTTCATTTTTTTTTAAGGCTGATTCGAACTCCGAGAATTCTTCTTTAACTTTATTGACAACGTCCTGAATATTATCCCAATCAAAACCGTATCGGCCGACTTTTTCCTGAATCCTGAACGCTTTCAGAAGAGCAGGCAGCGATTTTGGAAGGCCTTGAAGCATGGAATAGTCATCGTTTGTCGCCTGTTTCGATTTGATTATTTCCCAATTATGGAGGACTTCTCCGGATGTCAGGTCCTTTTTGTCCCCGAAGACATGGGGGTGTCTTTCGATTAATTTTTCGGATATCATTCTTGCAACGGTGTCGATATTGAAAGCATCTCTTTCTTTCGCAAGCTGCGAGTGCATAACAACTTGCGATAACAGATCGCCAAGTTCTTCGGCGATTTTGCTGTCGTTTCCCGATTCAATCGCCTCCAAGACCTCGTAGGCTTCCTCTATCAGATACGGTTTTAAGGACTTATGGTCCTGTTCCTTATCCCATGGGCATCCTTGGGGTCCTCTGAGTTTTGCCATTATTTCGACAAGCCTTTCGAAATTGTTCATGGTCGATATAGTATTTATGTGATGAACCTAAGTCAACCTCATATTTACGGTGTTGACCTGAGGAGGAGAAAATCAGTTGCTTGACATCTGGATAAAGCCGCGTTATGTTTGATTTTCTTTAACGGGAGAGGTGTCCGAGCTGGCCGAAGGAGCACGCCTGGAAAGTGTGTAGGGGTCAAAAGCCCCTCCAGGGTTCGAATCCCTGCCTCTCCGGTTTATTTTTTTGAGATTTTATAACTTTAGACTTGACATTAGGTTCCGACATAGTATATTAGGGACAGATGGGTCGTGTGCCCATATTGTGACCATGAGGAGACGCTTATGGGATCGATTTATAAGAGAGGAAAGACCTGGTATATAGACGTAAGAGCCAATGGTAGACGCATCAGAAAGCGCGTAGGGTCGTCTAAAAAGGTGGCCGAGCTGGCTTTGAGAGACGCCGAGGTCAAGATCGCCAGGGATGAATTCGGTTTCGGGAAGAACGATATCCCAGTCCTGAAGTTCCTCGATAAATTCCTTGAATACTCCCAGGCTAACCACTCCAAGGCCACATACAACCGCTACAGGGCCGTTATAGACCATTTCAGAAGGTTCCTGGAGCAGAAACCTGAGATAATTCTGCTGTCGCAGGTTCATACCAAGGAGATCGACGAATTCAAGATTTTCCGCAAAGGGGAATGGGTAAATCCCAACGGTGATCCTGTGGAAGACGAAGAGGATATTTCAGAACACACCCGTAAAGGAGCTCGGGCGCATACGATAAACTTTGAGATCGGAACCCTGAGGACGATTTTCAACATGGCCATCAAATGGGATTACCTAAAGGCAAATCCCACTAAGGATGTTGTGAGACTCAAAGTAAACGACTCCAAAGCTCCGAGGTTTCTAACGGTGAAGGAATGCCAGCTTCTCCTCGAAAGCTCGCCTGATGAATTGCGAAATATCTTTTACGTTTTTCTGAACACAGGGATGAGGAAAGCGGAACTGGAAAATCTTGAATGGGCGGATATCGACTTCAGGCGCAGGAAGATCAAGATACGCCGTAAGGAATTTTGGAATCCCAAGACCGGGGAGAGAGAGATCCCGATGAACCAGGGGACCTGGGATTTATTGAAGAAGCTGAAGGCCGAGAGCGATAAGGGTTTGCAAAGCAATTTCGTTTTCCCGGCCAAAGACGGCGGTAAAATAAAGGAGAAACTCCGCCGGCAGCTGATCAGGATAGCTGAAAAGGCCAAAATCAAAGACCTGACCAAAATCCATTCGCTTCGGCATACCTACGCCAGTCACCTGGTGATGAAGGGTGTCGATCTGCCCACGGTTCAGAGGCTGATGGGGCACTCGGATATTCAGACTACGATGATTTATTCGCATTTGGCTCCCGATCATCTGGCAGATGCGGTGGAGAAGCTGGATTTTGAATGATTCAAAAAAGCCCCGGCGAAATGTCGAGGCTTCTTGGTATAAGGCAATTTCTACATTTAACTATTTATAGACAATCCTCACGCTGGCGTTATTCTTAATTGTATTTCCCAAGTTTGTAGACAACTGGAGGCTGTCGTCCCCCAGCAGATCTGTAAATACTATCAAGCCGTAATTAGTCCTTTCCTCCTCAACCACCTCGAAAACGAAATTAGTGATGTCTATGTGAAACTCATTTTGACCGGTTAACCTGATAGTGTAGCAGCCGGTCATCAAACTGTCCGCTAGCTCCTCCGCCTCTTCAAAATCTATTGTCTGTTCGGACCACTCATCGATGGCGGGAAACAGCATGAATTCGTACAAGGAACTGTCGTTTAAAGCCTGAAGGGAGAATGGGAAGCTTAATTCAACGTAGAGGATTTCTCTTCCCTGGAGAGAATCCGGAATATCGAAATATATAGCTGCCATGCTCTCAGCTGACTGGTTGGTTGGATGATTAAGAACAACACAACGGTCAAGACCTACGGATATCTCAGCTCCGTAGAGTATAGGGCTGGTTACCAGCAATATCGTAATTACAATTAAATACCGCATCTCTCCCTCCTATCGTAAAAGCAGCATTTTCTTTGAATCGAAGTGATCGCCGGATTGTATCGTATAGAAGTAAACACCCGAAGTGGCTTTTTCTCCGGACTTGTTTCTACCATCCCAGATGATGCTGTGACTGCCGGCCTCCAAATATTCATCCACCGGTGTCGCTACCTTTTGCCCCAGGATATTGTAAATGTTTACAATGGTATTGGCCGATTTATCTAAGGAAAACATGATCGTCGTATTGGGATTGAAGGGGTTGGGATAGTTTTGATTGAGAGAAAATTCTAAGGGGAGTTGGGAAGCGAATTTTCTGGAGGGCTGTTCAAAAAGCGGCGGATCCCACTCTATATGCATGGTTGTAGTATCTCTTACATAGAGCATCGAAGCTGCGGGCCCGCTAGAATCACCCCACCAGTTTCTTTCAGCAAATAGAGTATCGACACTAGCCCCGAATTGTATGCCAGAAAAATAGATGAAATAATCATCACAATCCAGAAAAGAATTATATCCGTATTCTTCTTGACTATCTTGCCCCAAATCAGCAATACCCGATCCAAACATGAAATTGTAAACGCCTATGCCAAGAGTGTCCAGTATGCAGTATCTAACCTCCGGAGACGATGATGTACAATAGAATCCGTAAATTTCATTTCCAATCAATGTGCAATCGGTAATTAAAGGATCACAACCATTAATCTTAATGCCTCCCTGGTCATAGTATTTTACGATACAGCTATCTATGGTTACATAGTCGTCATCTGATATGTAAATGCCATAAAGGGAACCTTCCTCGCCGTTGTATTGAGTAATGCTATTGTCATGTAGGTATGATTCATCATTTGAGGTATTGGAACCATCTATCTTGATTCCGTAAGAACCGTTTTCGCTGAAGGATGAACTCATTACCGAATCGAGGGCATTGTATGAATTTAGTCCGTATACTTCGTTGTCGTTTACTATCGAGTTAGTTAATTTCAAATAGCTTTCGTGATTGTAGATTCCCATGGTAGAATTATTGCTTATGCTATTGTCCTTTGAAATGGAAACTATTGCACCGTGACGCATCTCGATACCGATCGGAGCGTCATGAATAGAGCAAGATTCAAGGATTAACTCTTCAGCAGCATCTATTCCATAGATATAGATATTCGCGCTATCATTATTGGATATATTGCAATGCTGTAGTAGAGCATTCGACGCCGAGTCAGCGAAGTATCCCTTTATGGCCCATTGAACGACACAATAGGCCAGCGTATCGTAATCACTGCTTTTGTCGACAATCCCGTACCAGTCGCCTTCATCCGGATTCGTGCTCAGGGTCATATTACAGTTGAAAAGCGTATCCGAGACGAATTTTATTGAATCCAATGATGTGCCTATCGCCTTCAAGGCGCCGTTTATTGTGAATTCGATACGGTTAGTGTCTATTCCTGCGCTATCTCCATCACAACGATAAAATTCAAATCGGGCGGGACCCAGAATCGTCATGGTTTCCTCGGCAGGTATGGTAATATCGCCCTCTACTTGTATTCTGCCCTGGTATTTGTATTGTGTTGCTATATTCCCCGATAACTCCTTTTCATCCGTTCCCGCTATCTTAAACAGCCGGCCTTCGCCGGGGCCGAGGATGGTGGTGAACGGTATGGTGCCGTCGGGCATAGCGGCGGTGTAGGTGGTGTCGGGGATCGCAACCCACCGGGAGGAGTCGGCGTTGTAGTAGGCGGTGTCGGCTAGATTTATCACGTAAAGATAATCAGAGCTGAAAGCCGCCGTGTCGAAATGAACCACCACGTTTATATCCGGGGCGGGAGTGGTATCATTGACCCCTTTCGAACACGCACGGTTGACAAGCATAATATAGTCGTCTCCTGATTCATCGTGGAATTCGCCCACCTGAAACCACCCGGAGTCGGGATTGGTGGAGTCGGACCAAGAATTTATTGATTCTATGAGCGCCCCGGACGGTGGATCGGTGGAATCATTCACCTTATATGTTCGATCATGATTTAGGCTGTCGGAGGCGTATATATTCCCGTAAGCCTTTACGTATGGGCTGATATAATCCCTAAGGTGATCCCATAAATCACTTTTGATCCAAGTCCCAGAGGCGTCATATACGGTGATCCCTTCA
>CBFCYP010000125.1:0-9924 GCA_965602185.1 uncultured bacterium | reverse complement strand
CCAGCTCGGCATTCTCCGCCCCGACTTCATCGATAATATAGACATCCCGGTACTGGATTTCGGTGGCGCCGGGGCCAACGGCGATAAAAACGACCTCGAAGAGGGGGCCGCTGGCCGAAACGTTATCGTTTCCGGAACTCTGTATCCTGCCGAGGCTTATGCTTACTCCGCCCTCTATTTCGTTCGAAAAACTGATGGAATTTTGCCCCAGAATGCTGTTCTGTGGAATTGAAATCGACAGATATGAAACAATCGAAGTGTCGTAAACCAGGTCGAAGGATATGGCGAAGAGATTTTCTACCGAATTAATTGCCCCGGTCAGGGTCAACGTATCCCCAATATCCGCCGTAAGGTCCTCAGGTGTGAGGTTTATATAGAAAGTCTCATCAGGTGCGACAGGTTTTGGCGATTTACCGCAACCAAAGACGACAACTGACAGGATAAGCAATTCGACAATTATTTTAATAAATCTACCCACATTAAACTCTTTATTTAATCAATACCATTTTTCTGGTGATGTCCCCGGATGGCGATTCCAGGCGATACAGATATATCCCGCTGGCAACATGATGTCCGTCATCATCGAGCCCGTCCCATTCGATTCTATAAATACCCTCGGATTTTTCCGCATTAATAAGAGTCTTTACTTTCTGGCCCAACAGGTTGAAAACGGTTAAACGAACAATAGCTTTTTCATAAATCTGATATTCGATTGATGTCGAGCTATTGAACGGATTGGGATAATTCTGTTTTAGTATAAATCTATCGGGTACCGATATATTGAGCAGCTTCTCGAGATAAAGTCGGATTTCGTACTGGGGACCGGAATTTGAATTATTCACCTCGTCATAAATTATTTTCAAAACCGATCGGTGGGCATCAATATCAAAATCATTGGATTGAAAACCGTAAGTAAATGTACCACTATGAATTGAACCCCAGTTCAAACAGATGGCCAGAAAATCTCTAATATCCACCCGCCCGCTGCCGTCAGCGTCGGCGAAAGTCGCGGATGGTATATCCCACAGCTGATTTGCCAGGGGCGACCAATTCATGACGATATGACTTCGCGCGTTGCCGGCCTCATACCAGTTGACCGCCAGCGGCAGGACATCCTCTTCGTCAACGATAGCATTGTTATCCAGATCTCCCGGCCAGACATAGACAATATTATCCCCATATAATGATGAATCATAGGCGATAGAACCGCTGTAAGTATATGAATTATAATAAGGAGTAATACTGGAAACAGTAGGGATTAAGACCAGATCATCATATAGATTCCAGTTATACCATTCCAGCGATCCAATACCGGTGGACGGATTTACAGCGAAATCAATCCACTCTGAATTTAAAGGATTATAGCCCAGGACCGTGGCATGCCATCCCCCATAGGTAATATCTACTCCATCGAAGTCAATAGATAATCCTCCTGAAGATGATCCTGTTTGCACAACAATATAATTCGCCCCGAGATGTTCGGGGGGATTCGGTAAGCCTCCGATGGAAATCGGTTCTGAAATCGGCGCAGTTATAATTATTGCGGGGTCTATCTGGGGGAATAACGCGCCTTCGCTATAATATAGAGCCGGGTTTGCGCGGGTCCCGGTATGATAATTCCAGAGAGAAAATTCTGTAAAAGCCGCTGTAAGCGATGTTGATCTTGCGGATAATGCATTATCAGTAACATTAAGAGTATTGTAACCGGGAACAGTCGCGCAGCCCTCCCAAATTTCCTTAACAAAATCAACGCCATATTTTTCGGTTAAATATATCGGCCAAACGCAGGAGCCGTACGGATGATACGCTCGCGCATCTCCCGCAGTATAAGAAAACGTCCCCAGGTTCATCCAGGGATAACCGTAAAAATACGGCAGATAATTGATATAATCGTTCAAGACGTCGTAAACTACGTCCTCTATCCACACTGCCGAAGCTTCCATCCACCAGGGTTTATAGGTATTCGGATCGCTGACGTTATCATAATCGAATTCCAGAGCGTCATAGCCGAACTGAATGGCGTGGAAAAATTCATGCGCGGCAGTGACCTTCGCGCCCTCAACGGGGCGATTTTGATAAAAAGTACCTGAGAAATCGTTTTCGAATTCAACAAAACTGGAAATTTGATATTGCCCCGCGCCTCCCTCGGGTACCGTAAAACCGTAATATCCAGCACCCAAGTTCAAGATGTAAACGTCATATCGGTTATCGCCACCGCGCCCTTCGTCCGACAGAGGAGGATTATATCCGAGATATCCGGAATCCGGATCTCCTGTTTCGATCTCCCACACGAATTCAAAAATTTCCGAAATCCTGTTTATGTAATCGGGAACTCCGTCGGCCGGAAGCGTATCGATGTTTACCTGATAGGGGGCGTCTTCCCCGGTGTCCGTGTAATGCACAAGAACGTGTTCTCCCCCAAAAGTCAAAGGAAGTGTTTCGGGACGGGTTTCAAGCAGACTCGACGGTAACTCCACGCCGCTATATTTTAAAAGGTTTATACCGGCCAGTATCGGGGTACCGCATTTTGGCGCCGGAGACTGCGGATCTGATAAAGGAAGCGGCAAATCTCCTTTGAGTATCGCCATTTGATTCTCGAAAAATTGAATGGCGTAATCGGATGAATCGGCATATACGATGGAAGACGATAAAACAGCCAAAACAGCCAAACAAACTCTCACCATCAGGTTCTACTCCGCATAAAGGTAAACTACATCATCCCACGTCCGGTTACAACAAATCTAATATAACTATCGGAACATAACCAGGTAAATTAAAAAATTAAACAAAACCGGATTTCCGCTTTTCAAATGGAGCGATTATCCAGCTGAGCCCGGATGTTTTTATCGCGTATTTTTTATAATTTGATTCGCCTTTGCCCTAACCGGGTTGAAAAACAGGCTGTAAATACATACGAAATAAAAGAATCCGGCCCAACCCGCCAAACCGAAAGTCCTGAATAGATAAATTATGGGCGGATCGCTGATAAGATTCCATCCATTATACCGGCCTTTAAGAAAAACTATTAATATGGCAAAAGAGATTGCGACGGCGGTTCCGATTAACCAGAATCGTATTTTTTGACCGGACGTGAATATAGATTTTTCGATCACCGGTTCGGGCAGCAGCGACGATTTCAAGATATAAATCAGAATCAGAATACCTCCAACAACGGTACTGAGATGCTGGACGAAAGTGCAATTCTGCCGCGTGATGCCCAATATAGTCGAATGCTCGAGAAGAAACGGGATCATCCTGGCGATCTCGCCATGTGAATGGGTGAATGAATCCCAGAAGAAGTGACTGAGGGCACCTATCAGCACGGAATAGACCAGGATCAACCATTGGCGGAATCCTTTTATATTAAATGGTTTATAAGCAAGACCCGAGAAAAACAGGTCTATAGGTTTGGGCAAATTTAATATGGCGTGGTATTTGAATAGTTTGTGAAACGTGAAAGAGAAAACAATCCCGGCGGGAAGACAGAATGTAAACAATCCTACCCATGAGTGGCTTATCCCTCTATGCGTGGTATCCAAAAGCAGAAAATAAAGCAAATCGGGCGACATCGCGCCCGCCATAAGACCCGTGAGCGAAAAGTAGCGCGGAAATAAATGTTTTAATGGCAGGACAGCCGCGGGATGGGATGTGGTAAATGGCATGTTATAATTATATCACGAATTACCAAAATTGTTCAGCAATTTTCAGGATTAATCCGATTGCTGTTCTGTTAGATCAACGGCTATTTTCTCGATAACCTCTTCTACCGCTTCCCGGACTTTGGAAGATAATCCCTCGCCATGCGAATAATCCTCTCCTTCGATTCCGTAGATTATTACGTTTTTCAATGGCATATCGATGTTTTTGGCCAATTTTAATATTTCGATAATTCCAAATCGATGGGAGGACGGGTTTTTCTCTGCTTGAAAGGAATACTTTGAATCAGACGGATCGATTCGATAGACAGTACCGGGGGGAGTTCCGGTTGAAACGGAATCGGCGATTAATATAAAATCAAACTCGCTTAAAATCTCCAGTATCTCTGCCAGATCCCCATTCGATTTTATTACCCTGACATCCGCCAGATTCATGTTTTCGATTCTCTCGGCTATCTCCGGACCGACGCCGTCGTCTTTTCGAAAGCTATTTCCTACACCTATTACTATAGATTTTTTCATTTTTTATAGGTTCGAAAAGAACCTATTGCCGTTCGATTTTAATATTTAACGCGTGCACCGAACATGATATGCAAGGATCGTAGTTGCGGACTGTCTGTTCGCATTTCCACTGTAGTGTATCGTCAGGAAGATCGATATTCAATTCCGTGAATTCTTTTAAATCACTTTCTATCGACTTCTGGTTCTGTGAGGTGGGCGGTACAATTTTCGCCTCCCTTATATAGCCATCGGCGTCAAGATTGTAGCGATGATAAAGACTTCCCCGAGGGGCTTCCGAACATCCCATTCCGACAGCCTCTACAGGTTTCGTTTCCAGATAGGCCTTTTCGGGCTTTTTATAATTTTGAATGATTCGTATCGCTTCCTCGAACGCGAACATGACTTCAATACCTCGCGCCAGAATGCTTTTAAACTGGTTTTTGCAGCCCGGTTTAAAGGCTATGACTTCCGCAATCTCCTTTGCTCCCGGCGATAATTCATCATAGCAATTATTGAATCTGGCCAGCGGACCGGTAATATATTCGCCCCTTTCCTTAATGTAGGAATGTAAAGATGTGGAATGTTTGATATGTTCTTCGATGAAGTGCCTTTCGTAATCCTGAATCGGAATATCCAGCCCTTTATTGGATACAAGACGGCCCTCGCAAAGAGGATATTCATGAGGATGCTTCAGCGATACAAATTCATAATCTCTTTCAAATTCGGGGTACTCGAAGGTAGATAATAGCTTTATCAGCTTAACCATTTCGTCGGAGGCCCGTTTGAGTCGCTCCAGGAACGGCAGAAGCTCGTCTTTTTCGGGGACCTTATAAAAACCGCCTACTCTAACGTTGATGGGGTGGATTTCCCTGCCCCCGAGAAGGATCATTATATCATTGCCCAATTTTTTGAGTTCCAGCGCTTTTTTGACGGTCTCGGGATGATCTTTCGACATTTGAATAACGTCTTCGTAACCCAAAAAATCCGGGGCGTGAAGCATGAAGATATGGAGCACATGACTTTCGATCCATTCCCCGCAATATAAAAGCCGTCTGAGTTCTCTAAGCTGACCGTCGACTTGAACGCCGAAGGCGTTCTCCATGGCGTGGGAGGAGCTCATCTGATAGGCTACGGGGCATATTCCGCAAATACGGGCGGTGATATCGGGAGCCTCCGAGTATTGACGTCCTCTCAAAAATGCCTCGAAGAAACGGGGTGGCTCGAATATCCTAAGCTGAACATCGGATACTTTCTTATTTTTAATCCTGATATTTATACCGCCCTCGCCCTCGACCCGAGCGAGGTAATCCACCTTAATTCTATTTCCTTTCATGGGCCTCGCTTTCCTTGCGGAACGCTCCCGAGTAAGCGTTAAAACCGCGGAATATTCTGACTATGTCACCGTCATCTGAACCTCTATCGCCAAACCAGGATGCCAGGGAGGCGGTGTTGGGATTTTCTTTCGGCCCGAAGCATCCGTAACATCCCCTGTGGTATGAGGGGCACAGCGCCCCGCATCCCGCGTGCGTTACCGGCCCCAGGCAAGGAATACCTCCCGCTACCATTACGCAAACATTACCCTTGATTTTGCATTCCATGCAGACGCTGTAGGGAGAAATGTTTGGTTTCCGGCCGGCTAGATAGGCTGAAATCAACTCTACCAGATGATATTTATTTATGGGACAGCCGCGCAGTTCGAAATCGACATGTATATGATCCGAAATCGGAGTAGATTTGCTTAAGGTTTCGATATATTCTGGCGAGGCGTAAACCATAGGAATGAAATCCTCGATATTTTTAAAATTGCGAAGCGCCTGGATACCGCCCGCCGTCGCGCATGCACCTATGGTTACCACCAGTTTTGAGGATCTGCTTATTTTATGTATACGTTCGGCATCATGCTCGGTCGTAATAGAACCTTCGACCAGCGATATATCATAAGGACCTTTAACTACGGCGCGGGTAGCTTCCGGGAAATAGGCTATCTCGATTTTATCAGTAATGGCGAGGAGTTCATCCTCGCAGTCCAACAGGCTCAACTGGCAGCCGTCGCAGGAGGCGAATTTCCATACCGCTAATTTCGGTTTCTTTTTCATGCTATATTTCTCTTTTGCCCATCAACCCTTTTACCTGGGTATAGCTATATACAGGACCGTTTTTACAGACGAATGTCGGCCCGATCTGGCAATGGCCGCAAAGCCCGATACCGCACTTCATATTTCTTTCCATCGACACGAAAATTTTATCATCGGGAACGCCTTTTTTCTGAAGCTCAATTATGACATAACGCATCATGATCTCCGGCCCGCATACAAGCGCGGTTGTATGATAAGGATCGAAAGGCGCCCTGGGAATAATCGTTGTAACAACTCCGACATTACCTGCCCAGCCGGAAACGCCGCGATCGACGGTGACATCGACATACAGATCGAACCTGGAACGCCATTTTTCGAGTTCGTGCCTGTAGAGAATATCATCGGGCGTTCGAGCTCCATACAGTAGTATTATCTTTCCGAAGCTTTTTCGATCTGCCAGCGCCTGATACAACGCCGGCCGGAGCGGCGCCAAGCCTATCCCTCCCGCGACTATAACGAGATCGTCTCCTCTGGCTTCATCCACGGGCCAGGCGCTTCCGAACGGACCCCGTACTCCTAAAGAGTCGCCGGATTTCAACTTCTGGATAGCTTTTGTTACATTGCCTACAGCCCTTATGGTATGCGTGATTATTTTGTTTTTGTTCGGGTCGCCGCTTATGGAAATGGGAACATCACCGAAGCCGAAATGATACAGCATGTTAAACTGACCGGGCTTAAAATAAAATATTTTTCCGCTGTCCCTGGGAACCAGATCCATGGTGAAGGTGTCGTGCGTTTCCCGTTTTACGCTTCTTATTGCGTAAAAAGCGACGGCCCCTTTTATCGTACCTTTAATTTCTTCAGCCGCGTTCGCCATAAATATCCATCAACTGCATTCTCGTAGCCGCCAGCCTTTGAGATATAATCACCGCAAATCGCTTCAGGATTTCGTATCCGAGATCGTGATCGTCTTCGCATTTACCTCGCAGGCATTTTCCGTCGAGCGAGATCGCTCTGGTTAGTTCCAGCGCTTTGCCCTCATAGCTCCATTTATGGGGCGGCACCAGCCACGACCACCCGAGGATCTCGCCCTCGCCGAGTGTTTGAATGATGATAGTGTCCTTCCCCGGAGCGAACGTCTCCAGGGATACTTTACCGTGGCGAATGATGTAGAAATAATCCGCCTCCTCCCCCTCCCGGAACAGGTACTCCCCCTGTTCGAAACGAACATTAGAGGCGCAGCCGGCCAGCAGTTTTAATTGCGCTTCATCCATCCCCTGCAAAAAGGGATGTTCACCTAAAATCCGCTCCAGTGTTTCCATATTTTATCCTTTGTTCGCCTTAACATTTTCTTTCGCACTTTTCCTGATAGCCCCGGCTTCTTCGGTTATATCGATTCCCACGGGACACCAGGTTATACATCGCCCGCAACCCACGCAGCCGGATGTCCCGAACTGATCGATCCAGGAAGACAGTTTATGGGTTATCCATTGCCTGTAGCGGGACATGGTGGAGGTACGGATATATCCTCCATGTATATAAGAATGCTCGATATTGAAACATGAATCCCACCTGCGGATACGCTCCGAGTGGTTGCCGGATAGATCGGTTGTATCAATTACCGTCGAGCAAAAACAGGTGGGGCAAACCAGCGTACAGTTTCCGCAAGCTAAACATCGTGACGCAACCTTTTCGTACCGAGGATGATCGAATTTTGATTTCAACAATTCCGGCAATCCCGACATATCAAGTGTTCGCCCCATATTCCGCGCCGCGGCTTTTACGGCGTTTTCAGCTTTTTCTATATCCTTACCCGAGGCGGGATCAGGGGAAAGGGATTGGAGGATTTCATCTCCGCTTTCGGAACCGCTTTCCACGATAAAGAAACCGTCATCTCCGCCGATCTCGGTGAGGGCGATATCGAAGCCGGACCCGGCTTTCGGCCCCGTGCCCATGGATACACAGAAACAGGTATTCCCGGCCCGGGTACAATTGACGGCGATTAATATCGTGTTTTCACGACGAATTTTATATCCCGGATCGACATATTCGCCCTCGGTGAATATTTTATCCTGGATGGCGATAGCGGCAAGCTCACACGGCCGAACGCCAAGTAACGCCGTTTTCGGATATTCATCCTGCTTAACATCTATATTTATTTCTTTGCCGTTTTTCTCGGCAGACCATAGCGTCTTCTCGGACGGGAAGAGAAACCGTTTGGGCGAATCAGGCCCGACAACATAACCGAAATAAGCCTCTCCCCCGTTTTGTTCGAGACGATAGCTGCCGCCGTCCTGTATGTCTATACAGCCTTTGGGCAGATCCGAAGAGCCGGACAGCTCGCGGTAGACGATTGTATCGCTTTCGATTTTCGGACCGATGATCCGATAGCCCTTCGCTTCGACAGCATTAAATAGACTATCGAAATTAACTTTTTCCAATTTGAAGAGATTCTTTAAATCAGGCTGCACCGTTTTACTCCTTGACGACATGTATATTCTTTTCTTTTTTGGCTGTCAAGGAAATGCGGGGGGTCAATAAAAATAATTAAGGTTTTTGAGCTACTTAGAACTCCACAATGACTATATTAAATTATATACAAATATAAAAAAACCGGGCGGGATCACCTCCCACCCGGTCATTCTCAATTGAGTAATCCTACATTGACGCAAGCATCTTTTTCGCCTGATGCCGCACCAGCGCGTAGTTTAGGGAGTTCAGCTGGTTATATTTTACCAGCTCCTCGCAGGTTTTTTTGGCGTTTTCCTTGTCGCCCATTCCCTTATAAGCGAGAACCAGACGATAAAGATTATACATATTCTGCAGGTTCGCCTGCTTGAGTTCAGCAACGGCTGTCTTGTAATCCTTTTCCTCCAGGGCAATCATAGCCGCCAACTGATGCGAAGCCCAGATCTGGAAAACGCTCTGGTTGGCCTCGGCCTGGGCGGCGTATTTCTCCTGGTTGCTTTTGGCTTTTGCCAGATCGCCCTTTTTCAGGGCCGCACGGCACTCGTTAAAAAGAAAACCGAGCCGGTTGTTCTTCTTGAATTCATCGGACAGATCCGATTCCTGGACGACATCCATCGCCAGCTTGTAGTTCGCAAGCGCCGCATCCGGCTTTTCTTTTTCCAGATACAGGTTGCCCATGAGAACAAGATCCCCGGATATATTGCCGGCATCATCTATTTTCTTGGCGATTACCATCTGCTTCTCGATTTCGCTGATCGCTTTGTCGAGATCGCCCTCATCGACATAGGATACCGCCATGGTGACATGCGCCGCCCGGCGCTGGCCGTCGTTGACGGCGTTTTCGTAAAGTTCCTGGGCGGCCTTTCGGGCGCCGGCATGTTTTCCGAGGAAGTTATTGTTGGTGGCGATACCGATATATGAGGCGGCGAAAGTCGGGTCATATTTCAGGGCGTTCCTGTATTGCTGGATCGACTCCTCGAACCGTCCTACTTTCATCAGGAACTCGGCATAGGAATCATAGGGGTTGGGATCGTCGGGAATAAGCTCGATATACTTCTTGAACGCTTTCTCGGCCTCATCATATTTTTTCAAAAACCTGTTGGTGTAACCGAGCATATTGTAGGGCTGCGAAAATTCCGGGGCGATTTTTGTGGCGGCGTTAAAATGCTTGGCGGCGAGTCCGTATTCCTGCTGGCCGAAATAGTAGACGGCGAGCAGGTTTC
>CBFCYP010000124.1:0-9943 GCA_965602185.1 uncultured bacterium | reverse complement strand
ATTACCTGAAATTGCAGGGACGCTTCAAGCATCTGCTTACCGAGGCGGGCAAGGAGGAGCTGGAGAAGATCCGCCAGATTGCCCAAGCCAACATCGATCATTACGGCCTGGAATAGATATTTATAATTTGTGTCGTCGGATCACCCGACCCGACGATACTAAAAATATTTCCCGTAGGGGCGAATTGATATTCGCCCTTTTTTAATGGGCGTTCGTAGGTCAGGTTTCCCCGAAACCTGACGCCCTGCTTTCCGCTTTTACTTGACTAAACGCGTTTGCGTTATAAATTATTGTCTTGAAAACGGTTTTTAATGCTAATCTCAACTTGAGGAAAGAAAAAAGGATGGAGATCGAAAAACTAACCATAGAGGATATATTGGGGATGGCCGTGAGGACCGAAATACAGGGACGCAAATTCTATCTCGAACTCTCCGAACAGGTTACCAATCCCGAAGTTAAAAAGAAAATTGTGTCGCTGGCCGACGATGAGAAACGACACGAAAAAATAGTCGTCGATTTTTATCGTAAAATTCTCGGGAAAGAACCCCGCAATCTGCCCGATAAAGGGGTACCGGACATAGTCAAGGCCATCGGATCTATGAATCTTAAAGAGAAAACGCAGCTTTTGGAACTTCTCGATATGGCCATCGAAGCCGAACTTATTTCGGCGAAATTCTATGCTCGCGGGGCGAGAATTACTGACGATTCCAAAACTAGGAAGACATTCGAGGAACTGGCCGCCGAGGAGGACGGGCATTACAATATGCTGGTGGCGGAAAAATCAGCCCTTTCCGGCGATCTATACTGGTTTTCAATGGGCGATACGGGAATTATGGAGGAATGATGAAGAAATGGGTCTGCACCGTTTGTGGTTATATTCATGAGGGCGAGGAACCACCGGACGTTTGTCCGGTATGCGGGGCTTCAAAAGATGATTTCGAGGAGATGCCGTAACGAAACGAACTGGAAAATAATCAGAAACCTTGAGCAGTTATTCTTTTGTTTATTTAATATAAAAAGCCAGAAGGAAACCACAATGACCGATACAAAAAGCAGCGAGGGGAAATTCGAGCTTAAAGTGAATAGAAACACTACGCCCGAGGAAGCGGCTCGGCTCGCCCTGAAGCAGGAACAGAAGGCGCGTAAGTATTACGAGGAATGCGCTAAAATAATGCAGAATCCCGGGGCAAAAAAAATGTTTGAGTTTCTCGCTGAAGAGGAACGCAAACACGAGGCGTTGATCCGGAAAGAGATTGATGAGAACTTTTTAATGGAGATGTAATGCCATTAAGCTTAGCGGTCCTTCCCGACGAGTACCGAACCGCAGATGAAAACGACCTTATAAAACGAATCCAGGCCAGAAAAGCTGAACTTGGTAAAAAACTGCTAATACTCACGCATCATTATCAGCGGGTCGAAATCGTCCGGATGGGGGATCAGGTCGGCGATTCCTATGGTCTCGCTAAAATAGCCTCAAGATCTCCGGAAGCGGATATAATTGCCTTTTGCGGCGTTCACTTTATGGCGGAAGCCGCCGATATTCTCTGCGCGCCGCATCAAAAAGTCTATCTGCCCAATCCCACTGCCGGTTGCCCTATGGCGGATATGGCCCCGACAGATAAAGTCTATGAGGCCTGGGATCATATCGAGTCTATTCTAGGTAAAAATAGGGTTGCTCCTATTTCTTATATGAATACGACGGCCGACCTGAAGGCTTTCACCGGCAAAAACGGCGGTTTGATATGCACATCATCCAATGCCGACGCCGCTTTCAATTGGGCTTACGAAAAATTCGACAAACTCTTCTTCTTCCCGGATCAGCACCTCGGTAGAAATACCGCCAAAAAGTACGGAGTCCCCAAAGACCAGGTTGTGCTGTATGATACCAGAAAACCGGGCGGCGGTATCGATGAGAATAACCTGAAAAAAGCTAAAGTAATTCTGTGGCGCGGTCATTGTTATGTTCATACCAAATTCAAACCGGAACATATAGTCTCGTGGCGGGAAAAGGATCCTAAAGTCCAAGTAGTTGTTCATCCCGAATGTACCGAAGAGGTCGTCGACAAAGCCGACGCCGTGGGATCAACCTCGTTTATCGTGAAATATGTCGAGGAAGCTCCTCCCGGATCGGTTATCGCTATAGGAACCGAATTGAACCTGATTCATAGAATGGCAATTACTCATACCGATAAAAAGATCTATGAACTTGCGGGAGATGCCTGCCCGGTTTGTTCGAATATGTTCAGAACAACTCTCGCCGATCTATGCTTTACGCTTGAAAATCCTGAAAAAGCAGCTCGGATCATTGTGCCGGACGAGATTAGAGAAAATGCAAAAATAGCATTGGAACGTATGCTGGAAATCGGGAAATAAAATAAATTATATAAATTAAATCCTTTAAACGTGCAGGAAAACCCATGAGTAAAAAAACGATTTTATTTGTCGCGGTCATCGCCCTGGCCGCAAACTCGGTTATAAACGCAGACGATAGGTATATCCCCGGCATCCAGACCTTCATGCTGATCGGCGCTTGCAGCGGAGGGCACCAATCTACATCAACCGGAGAATTATTTTTCGTTAACTCTATCTCTGGCGAACCCCAGCTTTACCGTATAAACGAGAAAGGCTGGCCCTATCGTTTGACTTTCTTCAACGATGGAATAGGCGGCTATGTAATGTCCGATGACGGCTCCAGGATTATAGTATTGGCCGCGCCGGGGGGAACTGAACGAAGACAGATATATTTGCTCGATCCGGTAAGCGGCAGAATAAAAGCCCTCACAGATATGCCGGATGTCCGGTTCGGCGCGGTGGTTTGGGGGCCTGACAACAAGACGATATATTATTATTCCACCCAGGCGAACCTGAAAGATTTTTGTATCTATTCCATGAATGTCGATACCGGTGATTCGAAGCTGGTAAAAGAACTTAAAGGCATTAATGACGTTCTGGATATCACCAAGGACGGCCGGTATCTCTTGATACAAACCTGGCCCAAAAACGTCGATAACGATCTGATCATTATGGATCTAACAACAGGCGATTCCAGATATATCCTGAATCCTGAGGGCGATTATAACTTTTTCGACGGGCGATTTGCTCCCGACGGCAAATATATCTGGATGACCTCCAATTTCAACAAGAAGGAATTAGTCAAGCCGGCCAGGTATGATATCGAAAAAGATAAACTGCAGTTTTTCGATATGGAATCGCCCTGGGAAGTAGCCGATGGGGATATGGCTCTTTCCGAGGACGGTAATTACATCGCCTGGATAGCGAATGAAGACGGCTACGGCGTTTTGCATCTGGCCGAAACCTCTACCATGAAGGAAATGCCCGTTCCCTCTCTCTCCGGAATAGTCGATCAACCGGAATTTACTCCGGATAATAGGCTAATATTAACTTTTTCATCACCGGTAAAAACCTACGATGTCTGGACCTGGGATTGGAACAGGAATGAGTTATCGCAAAAGACCTTTTCATCATATGCCGGAATCGATCCCGATATATTCGTGGAACCGGAATTGATCAGATATAAGACATTTGATGACAGGGAAATACCCGCCTTCCTGTTTCTTCCGCCCGACTATGAGGGCGGTAAAATACCGTTTATTATTCATGCCCATGGCGGCCCCGAGGGACAATACCGGCCAAAATTTTATAGGAATTTCCAGTATTTTTTATTGAACGGTTACGGAATGCTCGCTCCCAATGTCCGCGGTAGCGAGGGTTATGGCCGCAAATATATGACATTGGATAATCATCGCAAGAGACTGGATTCCATCAAAGACTACCAGGCCGCCGCGGATTATCTGATAGAGAACGGTTATTCGGAAAAAGGAAAACTCGCAATTAAGGGCGGTTCATATGGAGGATACGCGACTCTGGCGGCGATTTCCGAATATCCCGATTACTGGGGAGCGGCAACGGCCATCGTGGGCATCTCCAACTTCAAGACATTTTTATTGAATACCGCGGATTACCGTCGCTATATCAGGGAAGCCGAATACGGCCCCCTATCGGACTCGATATGGCTGGAATCGATCTCTCCAACCACCAAGGCGAACAGTATTAAAGCTCCATTATTGTTGATCCACGGGGCCAACGATCCGCGTGTTCCTATCAGCGAAGCCCGGCAGATTTTTCATGCCGTAAAAGATAATGGAGGCGTAGCCGATACCCTCTTTTTCACAAATGAAGGACACGGAACCGCCAACAAGGAAAACACTATCGCCCAATACACAAAAATAGTGGAGTTTTTCGATAAATATTTGAAATAAACACAGTTATATAAAAGGGATTTGAGGACGTCCTCTTTTGATGGGGGGACGTCTCTTTTTTCACCATAACTGTTGCTATTCTTGAACGCCCATTTTAAGATCTCTTCAAAAGGTCGATAATTAATGCAGTAGTAAGATAGGTCCGCGCCTCTAAAAAAGCGCCCATAACGGCGTTTTGGCCATAAAAATGGGGGGAATTATGTCTCGAGAAAAATATGAAAGCTCGTACGGTCTTGAAAATCATGGAGTTAGAAATATTGGCAGAGCCTATTGGAATCTGCGTACGCCGGCGCTGTACGAGGAGATAGTTAAAAGATGCGAGGGCAATATTGCGCATCTCGGCCCGATAATCGTTCGAACCGGGCAGTATACCGGCCGGGCGGCAAAAGATAAGTTTATTGTCGAAGAACCGTTAAGCAAAGACCTTATCTGGTGGGGCGAATCGAACCAGCCTTTTGAACAGGGCAAATTCGATAATCTATTTCACAAAATACTGGCCTATCTCCAGGGCAAGGATCTTTTTATCCAGGATTGCTTCGCGGGCACCGATCCCGACTACCGTATGCCGATAAGAATCATTACCGAAACCGCCTGGCACAGTCTTTTCGCAAGAAATATGTTCCTTCAGGCGAATAATAAGGATTTAAAGAATCATATTCCGGTTTTCACCGTCCTTCATGTGCCGAATTTCAGGGCTTTACCCGAAATCGACAAAACCAATTCCGAAGCCTTTGTCATACTAAACCTTGAAAAAAAGATGGTTATTATAGGCGGTACCAGTTATGCTGGAGAAATCAAGAAATCGATATTTACGGTTCTCAACTATATTTTACCCCAGAAGAATGTGCTGTCCATGCACTGTTCCGCCAATATAGGCGCCAAAGGAGATACGGCTTTATTTTTCGGGCTCTCGGGTACCGGGAAAACCACCCTCTCCGCCGATCCTGACCGAATGCTAATCGGCGACGACGAGCACGGGTGGAGCGAAAACGGTATTTTTAATTTCGAAGGGGGATGCTACGCGAAAGTCATAAGGCTGTCCGTTGAAAAAGAGCCCGAAATTTTCCAAACCACCAGAAGGTTCGGGACCATTTTAGAAAATGTCGGTTTTGATTATGTAAACGGACGACTTAATCTTGACGATGGCGATTTGACAGAAAACACAAGAGCGGCCTACCCGCTGTCGCACATACCGAACGTTTATAAAGGTACTCTGGCGGAGCATCCTGCCAATATTATCATGCTTACCTGTGACGCATTCGGCGTGATGCCTCCGATTGCGAAACTGTCACCTGAGATGGCCATGTTTCATTTCATATCCGGTTATACCGCGAAACTGGGAGGCACGGAAAAAGGGATGGGAAATGAACCCAGGGCTACCTTTTCCGCCTGCTTTGGCGCTCCCTTCATGGCCTTGCATCCCCGAAAATATACGGATCTGCTGTCCGAGAAAGTAGAAAAACACAAGGTTTCGTGCTGGCTGGTAAATACCGGTTGGACCGGCGGCCCGTACGGCGAGGGGAGAAGAATAGATATCGACCATACCCGCGCCATGATTAACGCGGCCTTGAACGGATCTTTGGACAAAGTTGAAATGAAAAATGATCCCGTTTTCCGCGTTTACATCCCCGCGACCTGTCCCGGAGTTCCGTCGGAGATACTCAATCCAAGAAACACCTGGTCTGATAAAGGACAATACGACAAAAAAGCGGGTATTCTGGCAAATCTTTTTAATGAGAATATTAAGAAATTCGACATCGAAGATTCGCCAAAAATGAAAAACGTATTTGAAAAAATCCGGGCAATTTCCAGTTAAAAGCAGGAACAGGTATTAAGGCCTGTTGGTTACTTTCTTATTGATTCAGGAGGAAACAATAAAAGGTTCGGCGATTTTCTTGATCAGGTGAAAAGATGGAGCCCTACAGGAGAAACAAATGATAAAAGCTTTCGATACTTTCAGGATAAAGGCTACTCTAACAGGGGAACTTTCGGCTCTGGAGGATCTGGCATATAATCTGCGGTGGTCGTGGCACCCGGAGACTATAGACCTGTTCAGGAGACTCGATCCCGATCTATGGAATGAGACCAGACATAATCCTGTAAAAATGCTCGGATTGATATCTCAGGAGAAACTGAGCCAGGCGGCCTCGGATGACGCTTTCGTGGCTTTATTGAATCGGGTATATAAAAACCTTGTCGAATACATGTCGGCGTCCACCTGGTTCGGCAATAAGTATGGTGTCTTTGAATCGCCTCAAATCGCCTACTTTTCTATGGAATATGGTTTAACCGAATGTATGCGGATTTATTCGGGCGGTCTGGGCGTTCTGGCGGGAGAACACTTGAAATCCGCAAGCGATCTCGGCCTGCCGCTGGTCGGCGTCGGGCTCTTATATCAACAGGGATATTTTCAACAATATCTTAACGCGGACGGATGGCAGCAGGAGAATTATCCGTTCAACGATTTTTATAATTTACCATTATGGCTTGAAATAGACCAGGACTGCAATCCGATCCTGGTAGAAATACAGTTTCCCGGCCGCATTGTATATTGTCGAATCTGGGGCGCGCAGGTCGGCAGGATTCCCCTGTATCTTCTTGATACCAACACGCCCGAAAATAGCGACGCCGACAGAAAAATAACCTATCAACTGTACGGCGGCGATACTGAAGACCGGATCAAACAGGAAATTGTGCTGGGCATAGGGGGCATGAGGGCTCTGCGTAAACTGGGTTATCATGTCAAAGTGTGTCATATGAACGAAGGACATGCCGGCTTTTTATCTTTTGAAAGGATACGTCATCGAAAACAGAAAGATAATCTTTCAATAAAAGAGGCGATGCAGATTGTGAAAGCAGGTACGGTATTTACCACGCATACGCCGGTGCCCGCCGGCATTGATGAATTTCAACCCGCCATGATAGAAAAATATCTCGGTTATTATCTGGATCAGGCGGGAATCGGACTCGATGAGTTTCTCGCCCTGGGTCGACATAATCCCGATGATCTCCATGAACCGTTTAACATGGCCTTATACGCTCTGCGGACATCGGCGGGTGCAAACGGAGTCAGCAAACTGCATGGTGAGGTCTCCCGGAAAATGTGGTCCGGGATCTGGTCTAAGATTTCAGTAGATGAAATCCCCATCGAACATATAACAAACGGAGTACATATCTCCTCGTGGATTTCCCATGAAATGTCGGAATTGTATGATCGGTATCTGGGCCCGAATTGGGCGGCGGATCCCTCCAATAAAAATGTCTGGAAACGGGTTGAGAGAATTCCTGATGTTGAACTATGGAGAATACATGAACGGCGAAGGGAACGGCTGATCGCCTTTACCCGGCGCAAGTTGATGGAACAGTTACGAAGAAGGGGAGCGAGTGCCTGGGAAATCGAAAGCGCCAGGGAAACGCTGAACCCGGAGGCTCTGACCATCGGTTTCGCCCGTCGTTTCGCAACATATAAAAGGGCTACGCTTTTATTGCGTGACAAAGACAGATTGAAAAATATATTAACTAATACTGAAAGGCCGGTTCAGTTTATATTCGCCGGAAAAGCCCACCCCCGGGATGACGGGGGGAAGGAGCTGATTAAAGAATTAATCCATTTCGCACGTTCACATGATGTTAGAAATCATTTCGTTTTTCTTGAAAATTATGACATCAATGTCGCCAGATACCTGGTTCAGGGCGTGGACGTCTGGCTCAATACTCCCCGCAGACCGCACGAAGCCAGCGGCACCAGCGGTATGAAAATCCTGCCCAATGGGGGGTTGAATTTAAGCGTTCTGGACGGTTGGTGGTGCGAGGGATATGACTCCCGGACCGGGTGGGCAATCGGAGCCGGTGAGAACTATGATGATCCCAATTATCAGGATGAGATCGAAAGCAAAGCGCTTTTCGATGTTTTGGAAAATGATGTTATACCTTTGTTTTACGATTATTGCAGTAACGCCCTACCCCGGAAATGGATTTCCGTGGTGAAAAACTCCATTATGCAATTGTGTCCGATTTTTTGCACCGATCGTATGGTCAAAGAATATACGGAAAAATTCTATATGAACGCCTGTAATAATTGGAATAGGCTTTTCGAAAATGAATTTGCCCGTACAAGGGAACTGGTGGAATGGAAACGACATATAAAAAAATACTGGCAAAATGTTGAAATAGTATCGGCCAGCATACAGCAAAAAGAGGCGGATGTTGGATTCGCCCTGAAAGTAAATGCCGAGGTTAATCTGGGTGGTTTGAAGCCAGAGGACGTTCTAGTTCAAACCTGCAGCGGACCCCTGGACGCCGATTATAATATTGCCGGCGGAAACTCGTATGATATGAAATATACCATGCAGTCTTCCGGCAATCTTTGCCAATATGAAGGATTTATCCCCTGTGACGAAAGCGGGCTATATGGCTACTCTGTTAGAATTCTGCCGCGTCACAATGAATTAATTGATCATTTCGATCTGGAACTTGCGCGTTGGATAGGTGATAGACGTCCGTTAGGCGAAAAAACCAAAACACAGCGGGTTATCGCGGAATCCAGGTAATTTTGCCGGATATTTATAAATAAATCAAACGTCGACCTGCCCGGAAATTCCTTATAATAATAGGATTATATTTTCTGAAATAGCCGGATTTTTATTGGAATTCTTCAATAAAAGTGGGGCAAATCCCATATAATTGGATGTTATTCGCCACGTGCCCCAAACCGCCGACATACGTAAGCCCTCAACCTCAAAAAAGTTATAGCCAGCTGTTAAATAATTAAACGGATGGCTCAAATTCTGCAATCTAAAATGCCGGCAATCTTGAAATTAAACCTCAAAAAGGAGGGTTAATGATGAGAGCGTTAAGAGGTCTTTCTTTGTTTGGGGGATTGGCGGTAGTTTTAACCCTGTTTTTTGTTATTGGTTGTTCGAATAATACACCGGTTCAACCTACCGGTCCCAGTCCTATTGACCTGGGAAGGTCGCTTCAACTTAGCGGCGGTAATAATTATGAAATGACCGGTACGGTAGTTTACGATTCCACGTATATTGAACAATCCGTCGGCGGAACTGTAGAAATCAAGAGAGATGCTTATTTACACGAATTCGTTGTTGAACCGGATGCCATCGAGGAGAGCACTCTGATTACGGTCAGATCCGTTGATGAGGTAATTCTCGGCAAGACGATGATCCTATTTGAGTTCGGTCCCGACGGACTTGAATTCATCAAATCCGCGATATTGAGATTCGACACGGGTGAATTAAGGGAAGAAGCTTTTATAGCCAAATTATACTATTTGGATCCGGAAGAAGAAAAGTGGGTTTATCAATATTCCGTGGAAGTACAGGACGGAATTGCGGAATTCGAAATCGACCATTTCAGTAAATACGCGATCAGCGACTGATAAAAATTAAAAATCATAATTATTGAATCGGGCCGGCTTGGAAGGAGCCGGCCTTTTTTATTGCCTGGAATCCGGGAATTATACAGTTGCCAGAGAGAAAAATTTTGTTTTATATTGTTTGTGGAGAGGTGCCGGAGCGGTCGAACGGGGCGGTCTCGAAAACCGTTGTCCCCTCGGGGACCCAGGGTTCGAATCCCTGCCTCTCCGAGGTAACGGTATATTCCGGTCACATCCTTTACAGTTCATTCCGGGCAGATGGTTTACACAT
>CBFCYP010000123.1:0-10063 GCA_965602185.1 uncultured bacterium | reverse complement strand
CTCGATACCAATCCCGAAGTCAGCGAATCCCGGGCAATCGACATAATCAGACGCGAAGTTGGCTCCTCATCGTCCGAAGATAAGGCTTTGAGTACGCGGCTTTTGGTTCTGCCGCTGGAAATCGAGGATGGATACAGCGCGCATCTGGCGTGGGAAATCGAGTATTATACATTTGATCCGCTCGCCAGGTGGTTTATGTATGTTGACGCGCATAACGGCGACATCCTGATGTATTGGGACGCTATAGCTTACGCCTTCACAGGCAATGTCAACGGCGATGTTCAGCTCGACGGCGCATATGATGTTTTCGTGAATCTGCCCTTTAAGGATTTAACCGTGAACGCCGGCGGTTACGGTTCCGACGTTACCGATGCCAGCGGTAATTACAGCATTCCGGGAAGCGGTTCGGCCGCAATTTCCGCGCAGCTCCTGGGGCCATACGTTAACGTAAACAGGTCTGACGGAGGCGATGCCAGCTTTTCCAGTTCGTCTTCGGGCATATTGAATATCAACTGGACTTCCATATCGCAACCGCAGGAGAGGGACGCATATTATCATACAATAGTAGTTCATGATTACATTAATTACGTAGATCCCTCATTTACCGGAATGGATTTTCAATTACCCTGCAATATCAATATTCCAGGATCGTGCAACGCTTACTGGAATGGATCGTCTATAAACTTTTACGCGGCGGGCGGCAGCTGCCCTAATATCGCGCAGATGCCGACGGTTGTTTATCATGAATACGGTCACGGCATAACCGAGTTCTTCTATTATCCGGTATACCTTCCCTATAGTTATGAAACCGGCGGATTGAACGAGGGTTGGTCGGATTTTATCGCCAATTGTATAACCGATCAGGCCCTTATGGGACGCGGCTGGAACGGCTCGGGCACATATCTTCGGTCGTCGGACAACACCGCCCAGTATCCCGGGACGGAATGTTACGGCGAACCTCATTGCATGGGCGATATTATGGTCGGCGCCCTGTGGGATATGCGCGTCAATCTGGTTACAACACACGGAAACGGCATAAAACCCTATGTCGACAGCCTCTGGCATTATGCACGTTACGCAAAACCGTTATCGTACCTGGATTATCTCTGGGAATTGCTTCTTTATGATGACGACGATGGGAACCCTCTCAACGGCACTCCGAATTATTATGATATCTGCGACGGTTTCGACCAGCATAATATGGATTGTCCGGCGTTGCAGGTGGGCGTTTTCATCACTCATACTCCCCTTGAAAACACGCCCTCTACGAGCGACTACCAGGTAGATGCGGTCATAATTTCTACGGAAGGGACCATAACCGGCGCAACGGTCTACTGGTCTACAGGGGGCGGTTACACGCCGGCCACGACGAGCAATGTCGGCGGCGATAACTGGCGCGGATACATTCCCGGGCAGCCGTCATGTTCGACCATAGATTACTACATCGAGGCATCTGATAATGTCGGCTATTCGGGCAGGGATCCCGAAATGGGTTTTCATTCATTTTTCATCGGATTTACCAACGTCATGTTCTCCGATAATATAGAAAGCGGCCAGGGAAGCTGGACCCATTATGCCGTCAGCGGCTCGATTGACCAATGGGCTATCAGGGATCATCGTAACCACACCTCCGGCGGTTCTTACGCCTGGAAACTGGGAAACTCATCCAGTACAGGTGATTACGCGGATAATCAGGACGCAGGTTTAGTATCGCCCTCCACCTATATCACTCAAGGGGCTGAGCTATCCTTCTGGATGTGGGGCGATATCGAAGAATCATCGTCATCATCCGCCTGGGACGGCGCTTTAATAGAGATATCCGTGAATGCAGGAGGATTTACTCAACTTACTCCCACTATCGGCGGTTATACTCATACGAGCAACGGCTACAACTCCTGGCCGGGCGGTACCCCCTGCTGGTCGGGATCGTTCGGCTGGATGGAGGTTATCTGCGATCTTTCGACCTATGCTAACAACAACGTTCAGATCAGGTTCCGGTTCAGCTCCGATATATACGTGGGTTATGAGGGGTGGTATATAGACGACGTGGAGATAACCTCGCTGGATTGCACGCCAGATACAGCGGGTTGGCTTGAAGGAATTGTGACGGACACGAGTGGCCAGATTGAGGGAGTTCAGGTTTTCGCCGACGACGGTCTGGGCAACACCGGTTGGGATACAACCTTATCCAATGGTTCGTATTCGATGTCGATGCAAGCCGGAACCTACAGCGTCAATTTCTCACATGTCGATCATAGAGATACCACGATCACCGGAGTTTCGATAGCCGAAAGCGACACAACTGTTCTAAACGTTCAGATGGAGATAGAACAACAGCCCACGATACCCACATTGAACGAATGGGGAATGATAATTTTATCGCTGTTGATCCTGGCGGTGGGTACGGTTGCCCTGATACGCAGACGCGGTTCTCAGTTGGCGGTTGCGAGAAAGAAATAGAATAATAAATCTATTTACAGAATTTAACCAAAAGGCGGCTGCGGCCGCCTTTATTATTTCAGATATTATTTGAAACACCGGGGCTTGATATTTTATATATTTAGAAGATAAAAGAACTTTTGAATGGAGCAAAAGATGAATAAGAGTCTTGGAACCTTATACGGATTGTCGGCGGCGATAATAATCGTATCCGGCTGCGGGGATTCGAAAAAAACCGGAGATATGGAAAACCTGTCAGCTTTTTTCCCGGAACAATTTCAGGAAACAAGCCTCGTTCGCTCGTCGGAAGTAAGGACATTTAAAGGCCAATCCCTGTATGAATATATCAACGGAGGGGCCGAGATTTACCATTTATACGATTTCATCGACGTCGCCACGGCCTCTTATAAGACCGGCGATAAGGAAATCATACTGGATATTTACCGTTTCGAGACCGATGATAACGCCTATGGTTTATACACATCTATTAAACCGTTAGGACCCGGAAATATTCAACTGGGAACTGAGGGATTTTCGACTGAAAATAGCGTTGATTTTATTAAGGGGAAATACGTTGTCAGGGTTGTTGGGTTTGATGAGTCGGATGGTACTAAAAACGCGGTAAAAAACCTTGCGGAAAAGGTAAATGAGCTTTTGCCAGGTTCGACCGAAAAACCCCCTATGTTCGCCCTTTTTCCCCTCGAGAATATGGTTCCCGGAAGCGAGAGGTTGCTGGCGGAGTCCTTTCTGGGTCAGGTTTTCCTCAATGACGTTTATGCGCTGGATTATGAAATTCAGGATAACGAACTCACCCTATTCATTACCGAAGACCCGGGCGGAGAGAAATTCATTAAATGGACAGAAACGGAAAAATCGAAAAAAGATAATGTCGATCCGGGCGATTTGCCTTTTGACCAGGGAAAATCGCTTTTGATCACCAGTGATTATTATGGAAAAATAATAGCCGGTCTTGTGGGCGGAAAACTTATCGGCATGGTGGGATATAAAGAAAACCACCGGGAATTCCTTTCCCGATGGCTGGAATCATTGAGTACTTCCTCTTTATAATCGGACGCTACACGTAGATCGATTTCAGGTTTTCTATTCTATTTTTAATGTCAACCTGGTTGGAACATTCGGCTACACATTCGGGGCAGGAACCGCACGCCAAAACACTTTTATCTTTTTGAATATCATCCAGTTCGATACGGGCATGCTGGAAATTAGCGTACTGCGCGGCATACATATGAACTCTCATAAGATTCGGCACATCGACACCCCGCGGACAGGTGGCAACACACTGGCGGCACTGACGGCAAAATCCGAATCCGAGTTTCAGGTTGTTGTCCGACAACAATTTCTTTTCATCATCGGAATATTCAAGATCATAAGCTACGGAGAAATCCTCATGCATATGCGTGTAATTGTCATATCCGGGGATGGAGGTTGCTATGTTCTCGTTTCGCAAAACCCATTTCAAACAGGCGGTGTTGATTGTGGCGCTGCCAACTTCTCTCAATGAATCCCGGTTGGGCAACCTTTGTCCGCCGGCCTGGGTTTTCATGGCGACGATTCCAATACCCCTGGAGGCAGCGTTTTCTATTGCTTTCAGCAGATCGACATCATCTGCCATGGATACATTAATCGCCGTTAATACGACGTCATAAAGCTCTTTCGACGCTATCTCATTAATAACCTCGGTCATCGATTCATGCGTGGAAACGCCGCTGAAACGGATTTTTCCCTCTTTTTTCAGGATATTAATTCCCTCTAAAATTCCGGCATCGTTTATGTCAGCAGCGCTGCTGACTGAATGTATATAGAGAATATCGATATAATCGGTATCCAGCCGCCTCAGGCTTGCCTCAGTCTGTTTCTTGAGATTCTTGATGGTGAATTCCGTATCGTCTGCGGTTCTCTGCGGCGGTCTCAACTCCTTGGTCCCGATTACGACCTTATCCCTGACGCCCAGTTTTTTTATCACATTACCGACCATCTGTTCGTTGCGGCCGTACTGGTATTGCGCGGCGGTATCGAAATGACGAACTCCGATTTCATAAGACGCCTGTATTATTTCAGGATTGTTTGAATTCATAACGCCCATACTCACAATCGGTATTTTCAGACCGGTTTTGCCGAGAGTGCGATAGATTATTTCGCCCTTTTCCTTCTTCTCCTGCGCGAAAACACTGCCCGGCGATAAACCCATAAAGCCGGCCGCCGCCAGGCTCGTAACCGATGATGAAATAAATCCTCTCCTGGATATTCCGGAATTACCTGCCATATTATCCTCCCTGGTGTCGCTCCGTTTCAATAATTATTATCATTATACATAAAAAATCCGGAGAAATCTACTAATTTTCCCCCGATTCCGACTGTTTTATAAGCTCCTCAATTCTTTGAATCTGTTGAGGAGCCGCGTTTCTTATAAGTTCCTTAAACTGCTCCGACGTTGTGGTGTCCTCGGGTAAAACCTCCAGGGCTTTTTTGTAATTCTCCAGAGCTTTCCGGTAATTTCTGACTTCCAGGCAGACCTCGCCGTAGCTGTCCCATACATTTGCGGAATTCGGATAAGCATCGGCGTTTAGCTCAAATATTACCAGGGCCTCCGCCGCCCTGCCGGATTGGAGATACCTGTATCCCATTATATTAAACGTGCCTTCCCGGAAAAAAATATGGTCAGGATAATCCGGTTTGAATTTTTTATACAACTCGACGGCCGTATCTAATCCCTGATTATTTATTATGTTTATAAATTGAAGCTCTGTAGGAGGAGCCTGTTTGGCCGGAAAATATTTGATTTCCAATATTTCGGATTTGGTATTATTAATAGCGGAATCGGCAGCCCAGAAAGATTTCGCCTTTTCATCCCCGGTCAGGAAAGCATCGAAGAAACTGCGGGTATATGAGCAAAGGGCGTTATAGCTGTCGTTATTGATCTCCGAAAGCTCGCCTGACGGATTATTTTTGACCGCGGAATACTTTTCATAATTCGTCAGGCAGATACCCGTGTCCGGCAGGAAGTCTATGACATATCTCGCGGAAAAATTCATCGAATCCATAATTCCGGAATTATCTTCCGAATCGACGCTTCTTTTTATTCGAAGAACGGGGACATTAACACGGGCGGGATTAAAGAAGGGATTGCTCGGCATCAATTCGGTTCTGCTGTATTCGGCAGGCCTATTTTCCAGGCATACTAAAGCGTTAATATCATAATTGCGCATTTTAAGAAGCAGAACGGCGTCAGCGCCGAACCCACAGCCCAACAGCCCGATTTTATTTATATCGATATGCGGATGCTCTTTTAATGATGACATCGCGAATTCCATATCCCTGATAAGAGTTTCGAGATCGATGGAGTTCGTGCCGGGATTCAGCCGGTAGGCTCCAACCGAATGAACTGCCGCCACTATATATCCATGGCCGGCCAGATATTCCATGAGGCCAAAACTTTCTGAAATTCCGTACCCGGCGTCGGGAGCATAGATAATCAAGAGGAACCGACCGTCGGCATAGGAGGCGTCCCTGACGGCGTCCACCTCATCATTTAAAATATCCATAACCATTGCCTGGTCGCCCTGAAGAAGTCTCTGGAGAAAAGCGATTTCCCGGTTTTGAATTTCGGAGATATAATCTATGAACCGGTTGTCCTCGGGATAGGGGAAATTGTATTCGCTGAAAACCATGGGAAGATTATTTTCAGGATTTTCGGCGGGGTACCAGATACAGACCTGGATCGGCCGGCCGGTTTCCCTTTCTATGAGATTTCCGAAATAGTCATATTTCTCTCTGGCGGTTCGGGAATGGTCGAACAATTCCAATGTTTTGAAACCGACCTCATAGGCGTTTTTTTCATCAACGTTTACTTTTAATGCCGAATCGGGAGCTCCGTTTACGTCAATAACCGCCCCGATCAAGATAAACACCACCAAGGCTGACCTAACAAACTGTGTAATCATCAATTGCATATTAGACCCTCGCGCTTTTTATAATCCAATTATGATTTGAATATCACATATTTTGCCAAAAAAAGAAAAACAGCCGAAGCGTTTTGCACGTAATAGCATATTTATAATACGATTTGATCAGGTGCCGGTTTCAAAGTCATATAAAAATCGGGCCCCCTTATTGAGGAGCCCGATTCTATTACTGCTGAAACCGAAAACCGGAGTCAGAATCTGTCAAAACCGTTTATCGTCTTAACGAAGACTCCTTCTTCGATTAGGATTTCGACTCAAATGCCGGTTATTCGGTGAGCCGGAGTTCATTACCGATGGTGGCCGGGCCGCCAACAGGCGGACAATCGGCGCATGGCAACGGTCCCGGACCGCCCTTGAAGTAAGCGACACCGTAGGTAATATCAAGACCGTTATACGAGCAGCTGGCATTAACATCACCGCAGTAGAAGAACGCGTCGCACGGAGGAATAGGACAGGAACCAAAGGGACACGTCGGATCGGGGCCGCCTTTGAAGAAGGCCACACCGTAGGTGATGTCGAGACCGTTGTAGCTGTCGCTGCCGTTGACGTCACCGACAACGTAGTCGCATCCCGGACTTCCGCCGCTCGCCAGAGTGTCGCTCCTGGAAGAAAACAGGTCTTCTTTCGTGGCGGTCTCGGCCTTTTGCCTCCAGATGACATGGAGGGTGTCTCCCGGTGCGGTGACTATATACGGCACATGCGAATTGTAGACCGCTCCCGCGTAACTAACCAGATCCGGATTGGTACTGCCCGACCAGGTCGCTCCCATGTCGGTCGAATATGAAGCCCATATATTATTATGCAATGCCGGGCCCTGGCTGTACACGGCAATCAGTGTTCCGTCGGACGTCGAAGTAATATCCGGTCCCCAGCTGTCGGCGTCGGGGCCGGGCCCGGAATCGATATAGATCAAGCCGCTGTTGCCGCGCCAGGTGGCGCCGCCGTCCGTTGAACCGGTGTAGAGGCTTAATTTAGTGTAATTGGGATCGCCTTCAGAGCCCTTATAGACTACATGAACGTTATTGAAATTGTCTATATGTATCTGCGCGCCGCCGGTTTCCTTGTATTCGAGGGATATCGGCAAATCCGCCGTTTCGCTGGAGAAGGTCGTTCCGCCGTCGGTGGATTTTCCGAAGAAAATCCGGTCCTGCCCTCCGGAATAAGCATCCTCTCTCCAGACCACGTAGATGTTTCCCAGGCCGTCGCAATCGACATCGGGATCCCAGGCGGCAAGTCCGTTTCTAAATGAGATCTCGCGATCCGCTGTCTGGCCCGTCCAGGTTATGCCGTTATCCGTGGATCGGGAATAACATACCTCATACAAGTTATAAGCGCCGTCCGTTTTCTGGTGCCATACCGCATGCAGATTATCATTGGGATCCACCGCTATGGCCGGTTTGCCGGCGTCGTAGGCGATCCCATTAGGGTTACTGACAGGAACATCCGCTGTACTGTTTTCCCAGGTGGTTCCGTAATCGGTGGAATAAACGAGCATAATCTCCCGTATCCCCGTTTGCTCATAATCTTCGGTCCAGACGACAAATATCCTCCCCTGGCTGTCGACGTCGATGTTTATATACTCATAGTTGGATGAATACCAGACATTCTGACCGTCATTGGCATTAATCATTACGTCTCCCGCCGTGCCGCTCCAGGTAATTCCGCCATCGGTCGATTTGGAGAAATAAAGTTCGCGAGGATAAGGCGCCGGTGATTCGGTTTGCGCGCAAACCGCGTAAAGGTGCCCGTTGGGGGCGGCGCAGAAGCTGGCGATGCGAACCTCCAGCCCGTCACCGGGAGGCTGTTCATAAGTTATCATTTTTTCGCTGACGGTACCAGTCCATTCGCCAGATGAGACGGAATAAAGAAAAATCGTCAACATCATCGCGAAACCGATTGTTTTTCTCATCACTTCTCCTTTTGACTGAATTATATCATCCATTAGGCGGGCAATCTACGCAAGGCATCGGGCCGGGGCCGCCTTTGAAATAAGCCACACCGTAGGTTATGTCGAGACCGTTGTTGCTACAGCTCCCGTTGACATCGCCACAATAATGCCAGGAGTTACAGGGAGGACAGTCGGGGCATAACGGAGCGGGACCGCCCTTAAAGAACGCCACACCGTAAGTGATATCGAGCCCGTTGTAGCTGTCGCTGCCGTTGACGTCGCCGACCACATAATCGCACCCGGCTCCGGTGGTATCGGCGGGATATTTAAGGAGAAACAGATCCCAGTTGCCGTAAATGCCATCGCTATACCCTGTCACATAGCAATTGCCTTCGTAATCCAGAGTAACGGCTCTGATCTGGTCAAAATCGAATCCCGGACCACCGTAACGGCCGAACCATTGTAAATTACCATCCGAATTCAGCATGAAGGTCAGGGTGTTGGTATTGGTTGCTCCCGGGGCGATATAATAGGTCGCGCCTCCGAAATAGACGTTACCGGCGTCATCGACGTTCAGCAGGTTTTTCGAATTAAAAACGATCTCGTTGGCGTTGCCCCCCGCGTCGTATTGCCAGTACCAGGCCAGGCCTCCCGCGTTATTCGTCTTGGTAACGAGGATATCTGTTTGCGACAATTGAGTGGTCTGGCCAATCATATACAAATTGCCATCGGCATCCACAATGGCATCCCGGACGTTGTCCAGTCCATTGCCGGCGCCGTTATAGACGAAATCCCAGACAAAATTACCATTGGAGTCGTATTTTATCGCCAGGAAATCTTTGGTGGCGTTATTGGTATATCCTCCCACGTAGACGTATCCGGAATCATCCAGGCCGATGCCGTAGGGAAGGTCATTGAGCGAGGAGGTTCCGTTATAGATTCTCATCCACAGGGTATCGCCCTGGGGAGTGTATTTTATTATGGCGATATCGTCGGTTCCCCCCGCGGAATTTCCGCCGGTCACATAAATATTGTTGTTATCATCGAATGCCACTCCATATAGCCTGTCAAAGGTCCCGTTGCCGGTCGGCATGGTTCTGACCCAGGCGGTATCCCCGTCCGGCTGAAGCTTTATAATCAGGTATTCTTTGCCGTAGCCCGGGATTTCAGAATACCCTACGACCACCGGGTAACCGTTGTTATCCAGGCCGAAATTCTCAACCCTGTCATCCATGCTCAGGGGGCCGTTATAGTCATGGACCCAGAGCCGGTTGCCCAGCGAATCATATTTCATGGTTACGGCGTTCATTTCCCAATCAAACGAGGAGGCGCCGCAGTCGCCGCAGACATAAATATATCCCGAATCGTCCACGGCCATGTATTCGGGCGCGTCTATCCCGTCGAGAGGGCTGTCGTAAAAATCAGTCCAGAGAGAATCGCCGCTGTTGTTTAGCCTGAGAAACACCCAGTCGTCATGAGGCGATAACGTATCCGAATGCCCGGCTACATAGATATTGCCGAAAAGGTCGGTCCCTATGACATCACCCTGGTCCGATTCTTCCGACGAAAATTGCCACCTGTAAACCCATTCCGGATCTATCTGATCCTGAGCTATGCCGACCGAATAGAACAGAATTATGCCTGTAAAAATAAGCGAAAAAAACCTCATGTTTTAGTCCCTTTTCAAAAGATTCAAAAGAAGTCCATTTCAGTTAATATATTTATATTATAAATACTGTCAAGTAATAAACAA
>CBFCYP010000122.1:0-10089 GCA_965602185.1 uncultured bacterium | reverse complement strand
TCCATGAAGCGGTATTTTCGTTGGTCGTATCGGCATAGATACGGTGCAGGCCGAGTATGCCGAAACCATACCCGATCAACGCTTCCGCGACCTCTGTGGCGTATCCTTTACCTCGATAGTCAATTCCCAAAGCCCAACCGATTTGCCCTTGCATGTGAATCTTACATATAAGCGATAATAATCCGATTACTTTGCAGTCTTCTCTTCTTTCTATCGCCAGGTCAAAGCATTTGTCTTTCTCAAATAACTTATAGGATTCCTTCATGTTGATGTATTTTTTTACTCCGACTTCGGTTGCCTCTATCTCCTTTACTATTCTTGCAACCGATGGGTGAGAAACAAACTCAATAATGTCCTGCGTGTCATCACAAGTGAATCTTCGAAGAATAAGACGATCTGTCAATATCGGTAATGACAATTTATACACCTTTTGCCTATTCGAATAGAGGCTTCGCCCGAACCGGGGTTATGCGCTTTTATCCTATATCAATAACAAATCTCGCGTCGACAGCCCTAGATTTATTCGCGTCCGCCGTTACAATAAACGGATTAACATCAAATGATTTAAGCGCCGGGAAATCGGCCACAAGCTGTGATAACCGTAAGATAGTCTCCTGAAGAACTTTTATGTTTACCGCCGGATAACCGCGAAATCCTGTTAAAAGCGGATATCCTTTGACCGATTTTATTATTTCCTCGGCGTCGTAATCCGTGAGAGGGTGAACTTTAAAGGAGACATCTTTCATAACCTCCACGTAAATTCCGCCCAGGCCGAACATCATTAAGGGTCCGAACGACGGGTCATCGTGCATGCCGATAATTGTCTCCACCCCACCCCGAACCATCTGCTGGACAATCACCCCTGAAAAACTCTTGCCCTTTCTACTGAACTTCTTTTTCATTGCCTTGAAGACGTCATCCAGTTCTGATTGCGTGCGAAGATCCGTGACCACGCCCCCGGCGTCGGTCTTATGCGAAATTGAAGGATCATCTATTTTCAAAACGACCGGAAAGGACAGTTTTTTCGCCGCGTCCTTGAGTTCCTTTGCGGTTTTGACCTTGATGGATTTCGCCATCTTAATCCCGTAGGCTTCAAGAATATCAAGAGCTTCCTCACCCAGGATATTTTCTTTTTTTGCCTTAATCGCCTTCGTTATTATTTTTTGAGCTTCCTTTTTGTCAACATCATATTTGACTATTTTGCCCTCGGGACGATCTCGCCATCTTTGATACCGCACCATGGCCCACATGGCCCTCGCGGCAGATTCGGGGAAGGTATAAATCGGGATTTTATGTTTGGTCATCTGCTCGGAGCCGGCAATTTCAGCGGCCTCGCTCATGAAACAACCCAGAACAGGTTTATCGTTCTTATGCTTTTCGATGGTTTCGACTATAGCGTTTATAACGGCTCGGTGATCAACCACCACGGGGGGAACAAATATCACGATGACGCCATCGACGTTTTTATCTGAAAAAACAGCATCGACAGCCACCCTGTACGATTCGGGGCCGCCCGCCGCTATGACGTCCACAGGATTTTTTATGGCGGCTATGGGCAGAAGATTTTTCCTCAGGTATTCCTCGGTTTTCTTATCGAATTTCGCCATTCTCAAGCCGACGCTTTCAACGGCGTCGGTGGCGAGTATGCCGGGACCCCCGGCATTGGTTATCACGGCGATACGATCGCCCTTCGGTATCGGTTGATTGATAAATGCCAGGGCGACATCGAAAAGCTCATCCACGGTGGCGACCCGCAATACGCCGCATTGCTCGAATATCGCTTCAGCGCCGACATCAAGTCCCGCCAGCACACCGGTGTGCGAGCTGATGGCTGCCGCTCCCGCCGCGGTTCTGCCAGCTTTTACAGCCACGATAGGTTTTTTCTTGGTAATACTGCGGGCTATTTTCGTGAATTGACGCGGATCTCCGAAGTTCTCCAGATAAAGCAGAATCAGGTTGGTGTTGGGATCATCCTCCCAGTAGGTTAGAAGATCGTTGCCGGAAATATCGGCCTTGTTCCCAACCGACACAAACATCGAAAAACCCAAACTGAGAGAATTGGCGTAATCCAGGATCGCTTCACCGAGAGCGCCGGACTGAGACATAATACCGACCATACCGGGAATCGGCATCGTCTTGGAAAAGGTGGCGTTCATGGAATATTCGGGATCGGTGTTTAAAACCCCGAAACAGTTCGGTCCCACCATTCTCATATTGTATCTCTTTATAACCTCGACCAGTTCGAGCTCCTTTTTTGCCCCCTCCTCTCCGATTTCCTTGAATCCGGCGGTAATCACCACCACGCCCTTAACACCCTTCTCGCCACACTGTTCCAGGATCGATTTAACATGATCCCGCGGCGTAATAATGATGGCCAGATCCACGGCATCGGGAACGTCAAGAATGGTGGAATAACATTTAATCGAATGTATTACCGTGGCTTTGGGATTAACCGGAAAAACCTTACCGTTAAATTCGCCCTCTATAAGATTATGCAATATTTCACGGCCGATGGCTCCCTTTTTCGTGGAAGCCCCTATCACCGCTATGCTTTTCGGCCTGAATATTCCGTCTAAACTCGTGTTCATCTCAACTCCTTCAAATCAATCCAATATCGGACACAGAAACTAAGCTCTCCGGCTCAATCCCGCAAGCAAATTTCGATCAAAAAATCCGATTTGCAAAACCATCAGCCTTATTACCTGGTTTCAATTTGAGAATGAGGACTTTTTAACGAATACCATATCAAACAGGTATAAATTCGAACCGATATTTTCCGGACGGGTTAGAAGATACGCGCCTGAAAGAAATAATATTATGTAAACAGGTGAGAAAACGCGTTTCATGCGTCGCGAGTCAGTCCGTAGGCGGTGCGGATACCGACGGTGAGAAATCCCGCAGCGAAAATTATCAAAAAGGGCATGATCCCATAATTTCCCGATGTTATCCCCGCCATTATAGAACCTATGGAATATATCCCGATAAGAACCTCCAACGCCCAGACCTTATTTTTCTTGAGACGATATCCCGAACTGAAGAAATTCCCTTTCTTCGGGGTCCTTATGAAAGAGCTGGATTTGCCGATAATCGCCTCGAGCACCGCCATGGTATTGGATACCGCGATTCCGGTACCATATAAAACGAGCAGGGGAAGCCACACAAAAGATAATTTCCCCGATTCGGGATTGCGGAATGCCGCGATAGTATACATGGTCGAGGGCCCGAAAGTGGCGGCCGCCAGGGGCACAATCGCTATCATGAATACCCAGGGCGGCATCTTTATCAGATTAAATTGCAGAATAGGAAAAGCCAGAATCGCGAGAGTCAGCATCAAGGGATGGACCATGTAGTTAGTGAGATGCAAAAACGCTTCTATTTTTTTCAGTAGACTATAAGGACCTTTCCAGACCCGCGGAAGCATCAGCCGCGCCGTCTGGATCGAACCCTTGGCCCAGCGAAACTGCTGGCTCTTGAGCGCCGCCATTGTAACCGGAATCTCCGCCGGCGCTACGACATCTTCGATGTAATATGGTTTCCACCCCGCCAGTTGCACTCTGTACGACAGATCGAGATCCTCCGTTAGCGTGGCGTTCGACCAACCCCCCACTTCCTCCACCGCTATTCTCCGCCATACGCCAGCGGTGCCGTTGAAGTTCATAAAAAGCCCGGCCGCGGCCCGGGCCGGCTGTTCCACCAGGAAATGACCGTCAATACCCAACGCCTGGCAGCGTGTAAGGAGACTTTCATCGCGATTCAGGTGACCCCACCTGGTCTGCACGAAAGCGATCTTTTCATCGGCGAAGAACGCCGGTATGGTATTTTTCAAAAAATCGGGCGCCGGAACAAAATCAGCGTCGAAAACTGCGAAAAACTCGCTCTTTGAGATGGACATGCCGTGTTCAAGAGCACCGGCCTTGTATCCCTCACGGTTGTCGCGGCGTACCACAACGATATTGGCGCCCCCTTCCTTCAACCGGGCCGCGAGATTATCAATTATTTCAATCGTCTTATCCGTGGAGTCGTCAAGCACCTGAATTTCCAGGAGGTTTCTCGGATAATCCAGAGCCGCTGCCGCCTTAATCAGCCTTTCCGATACATTTCTCTCATTAAAAATAGGAAGTTGAACTGTTACTTTCGGCCAGGGTCCGCCAAAGGTGAAATCATCTAAAACCCTCTCCCTTTTTTTCGAACTGAAATATATCATCAGATAGCAATTCAAGCCGTAAAGCAACAGGAGAATCGATGCCAATCCGTAAATAATAAGTACAGGTATAATCAGTAAATTCATATTTTTAAATCAATTCCCATTCAAATAAGCGGCTTACATGACAATCAGCCGAAAAAATCCAGGTGTCGGCTTCCGGGCCGATTAAATCACGTCGATAGGTGGTCCCTTTTTTATCTCTTTCTCCCAAAGCTCCTCAGCCCAATCCCCATGCTGGAGATTTCGCACAGGACATACGGTAATACATATGCCGCACTGAATGCAAGAAGAATTCTTATTGGAAAACTCCTCCACTGCTTTGGCGAACTCCATCACGGGTATCCCCGTCTGGCAGTATTTCGAACATAAAGTGCATCTGATGCAGTGAACTCCCGATGAAATTTTCACCCGGGAATTATCCTTGGCGAATATATAGAGGAGCTTCGCCAGGGGACATAAGAACCGGCGCCATATCCTGTTGTCCCGGAACGGATAAGCCGCCACTCCCACAAGTCCTGCCAGCGCGAAATCGATCAGTGTGCTCTGGATTTTCCACCAGGCCAAATCTTTATTTATAATTCCGAAAATTACCACCAACCCCACCGTAACGGTAACAGAATATGTCAGAAAGTTTTCCCATGCCCTGGATCTTCGCCACCGGGGTGATATAGTCCGGAAACCGTCACCCGGGGTCTCCGCCAATCCCCCACAGGAACAGATAAAAGCGCAATATTTTTCCCCGATAAATTTGGCCATTAGCGGTATCCCGGCGATGGGACACGGGATAAACCGCCGATCATATGAATACCGGATTCAATAGATTCGTAATTATCGTTGGTTTCGAGAGCTTTTAGTATCTCAACATCAGGCCCGCTAAAAAAAGGTCGCCCCAAAAGGATCCCATCGAAATTTATCCTTTGAAATAAAGTCCCTTAATTCAAACCTATTTTTTATCCAGAGTATGTTCCCTCTATGAATGATATTAACCTATGGTAAATTGAAAGTCAATTTCATTTTATGGAAAATAAAGGTCGCGGATTAATAAATTCCACGTTGATTTTTCAACGAAATATTATTTGAGAATCTGTTTCTCCCCGTTGCCCTTCACCCGGTAAAAGACGCCGTCCTCCCATAATAACGCCTGTAACGAATTCAACTCTTCCGCGGGTACGTCAATGCTGAAGACCAGCCCGCCGTAATGGCTCATGACGCTGTCGGTTTCCGAGTGCCCGACAACCACAGCTTCGGCGTTAAAAAATTGCAGGATATCTTCAACCTGCTGTTCCGTCAACTGTGGATAACCTCGCTCCATTAAAAATCCCCGATACCATAATGGTCCAAAACTATTATATACAAACATCTCCTCTTCGCCGAGCAGCTTTTTATATGGAGCCAGAACCAGTTTCTCCCTTACGGCTTTATTAACATCCGCAATATCTTTATAACGGCGTATTAAATCCGGGCTTATCCCCCCATGAACAAATAGAATTCCGTTAATTATAACAATAGTATTTTTCGTCCTCAGCCACCTGCCAAGTTCCGTCTGCTCTCCGAATAGACGATCATATGATATCCTGCCCTTTTGGACAATCCCTTCAGTATACTTTTGGGGTACATATCTCAGGTCTCCGCGAAGATCCATCAATTCGTGATTTCCCATTAGATAATGAACGCGGCCGCCTGATTTGACCGCTTCCCGCTCCAGTTTGTATATCAGCCATAAGCATTCCGTAACCTTTTCTCCCCGGTCGAATACGTCGCCCACTATCAACAGATGCCCATCTCCGAATATCCATCGATTACCATCGTCTATTACGCCGCCTTTTTTTAAAATATCTACGAAATATTCATATTCGCCGTGGATATCGCTCACTGCGAATATTTTCGATACATTGTCAAAATACTCATCCTCAACAGAGGGAGCTTTCACCGGAATCCTATAGATGGCCGCCGAATCATGGCACAGGCCGCCAAATTTGATCGTGTCGGCGGCCTGAAATTGCTCAGTAATTAATTCGCCCCCGCAAACATAGAAAACCACGGCATGGCCCCTGTCCCTCCAGTATATATATGGGCCGTCGCTGATAGTTTCGGTTTCATTGCTGTCGGCTCCGGAGTATGCGGGATTATTATCCCTGTCTGAAAAATAATGCTGGGCGAAAGATCCGGAAGTTCCCCCGAAAACAAATATCAGAATGACAGAGATTACTCCGCCCGTTATACATTGTCTGGCGCTCAAGATCCTTGACCTCTAAGATTTTCAATATGCGCTTTTACGTCCTTCAAATCGCCTCTGGAGGAATTATCCTTAATGTAAGTATCAAGCCATTCAACCGCGCTCTGGTTGTCATGCAGCACATTCTCATACAAATCCGCTATTTTTAGCGGCGCCATCAAACCGTCGGGTGTCAAGGGATATTTGTAATATAACTTTTTAAGCTGTTCAATGGCCGTTTCGATATCGCCGTTTTCAATGTAGGCTCTGGCCAGATACCCGGCTGCCTGCGCAGCGGCGACTGAATTAAGAGACGCCGACTCCACAAATCCCTTAATATAGTCAACCGCTTCGTTGAATTCTCTTTCAACGCCTTTTTCACTTCCATGAGATCTGTAATGGGATACAATGTAAAGCGCCGCTTCGTATGCTATTCTATTGCCCGGGAACGTTGCCTTTATAAACTCCAATTGACCCTCGGCCAATTGCCAGTTGCCCTCCGCCTCATAACACAGCGCCGTCAGATTAAAGGCTTGAGCCACGATCTGGTCCGATGCTCCCCGGATTTTTTCTATTTTTCCAACCGTATCCTTCGCTTCCTTGTATCTGCCTTTCTCGTAAAAAGCTAAGCCGAGCCCCAGCAATGCCTTCGGCTTGTCCGTATGGTCGGGGTACAGATTTATAAATTCCCTGTAGTATTTCTCCGCGCCTGTATAATCCTTCATATTATTCATGTAAATATCCGAAATCAGCAATAAAGTACCCGGTTTCAGTCTACTCTCTTCATCCTTTCCGGCCGATTTAAGTATTTTCAACGCTTCATTATATTGCCCCTGAAGTAAAAAACTGGCGGCAATCTTCCCCAAAGAAATTTCGGCGATATTGCTGCCGGGATAGTCTTCGATAATTTGCCTGTAATAGGTTCTGGCGCTTTCCAACCCTTCGTTGAATCTACGGTTGTCCCCCATATATCGGTACATTTCGGCCCTGCTGATCGGCGCGGATACAGCCTCCATCTCGGGCCTGGCGGGATTCAGCAATTCTATATAACCGATTGAAACCGTGTCATAAAGCGCCGCGGCTTTTTCAAAATCGCCCGCTTTTTCTCTGACATACGCCATGTGCCTGTAGACAACGTTTCTTTGAAGATTGTCAACTGCCGGATTGATTGCCACCTTTTGATAATATACAAACGCGCTGTCGTATTCCCTCCTATCCAGGTACAGCGAGGCGATCCTGGTATTTGCCAGTAATGCCACCGCCCATGCCTGTTTGATCTCCTCCGAGGCCACCTCAACCTCAGTTTGGTTCAGGGGAAGATCAACCGCGTTTATGACCATTTCATAGGCTTCCCTCAACCTGTTAAAATCATCGTTCGAATAGTCGGTACCACTTATAAAGAGTTGCTCTTTCAGGCGGTCGGCTTTGCTCAGGAGTTCTTCGGCCCTATATCGAACCGTCAAATCTTCTTTCCCGCCGCAACCGTTAATAAAAAGAAAAGCCAATAGCATCAAGATCAAAAAAATAAGAATGTTTTGATATCGAACTAATACGGTTGAATTATTCAAAACAGCTCCTTTTTTAAAAACATCAGATCACCCTGAGACATATATGATAAAAGTCTATTCAAGAAAATATTATTTTATAGATTTTCAACAATAAAAAAAGCCGGCGAAACCGCCGGCTTTAAATAATTCCATTGGCTTTTATTTTTTCCGGAATTTACGCCTTCCATAAAGCCCCAGAAGACCCAGCCCCATCAACACCATGGTGGACGGTTCCGGGACCACCGTAGGATCGCCGGTTAATGAACCCATATCGTTGTTGCAGCTCATGGCGAATTCCATATTGACACCGTCATAGAGCATATTCAATCCGCCAAAATCGGCGAAATCAATTCTGCCCTCTATAAGATAGGTGTCATAACCGTTTTCCATGAGACCGTAATTGAAATAATCGAAGTAAAATCCCGTTGTCGCGGAAATCATCCTTGAATTCTGACTATAATTTGCCATAACGGGATTTCCACGGTTAGGGAATCCGCGACCTTCATCGTAATATCCCATATCAGGATTTAAATAAAGGTTTCCGGCGGTGTAACCAAAACCGGCATATGTGCCGCCAAAAGTGCTTACCACATATTGATTTGAACCGATGTTGAATTTAATATCGCCGGAACGGAAAACATACCCGGGATACCATCCCACCTGATTGAAGCCGGCATTGGGCATCGAGGTTACTATCGAATAGACCAGTTGATTGTTATTCAAATCAAATCCCATATACATAGCTTCCAGATCGAAAACCTCGGAAACGCCGTAAAGAGGGCCGGGATCGGGAGCGAACATATTTCCATCTGTACGCCAATCCTCATGCATTCCGAATCCCCTTATAGGATCCCAGGGCATATTAAAATCACCGGAGGAATTAACGGATAGGTTTATCCCGAAATACTGGTCAAGCTCATATGCTGAAGCATAATTAGCCACCAATAAAACGCAAAGAAGAATCATTATCTTTTTCATCGCCAAAATCTCCGGAAAAAGTTAAAGTTTTATCCAATTAATAATTATCAATTATCATGCCAAAATGGATAAAAATTAACTATATTCATAACATGTTGTCAATCTGTGTGTTACATAAAAAAAGTGGGTTGCCCGCAAGGAGAATTCAGTAGCAGCATATAAAGCAGGTCATATTTCATGCAACCCGTTGCAACTTATTTGATTATATTATGCTCCCTTTTAATAAGGATTACTAAATCTATTTATCGATTGACAATATAAAATGCTCAAAAAAAATCCCGGAAATGTAGCCGGGATCTGAAAGATTTTCGCCCAAGTTTATTCACGAGAAGGCAGTTTTACGTCATGCCCGGGACATACTACAGCTGCCCGAGCAACAATGAGCCGTTCTCGAAATTTTAAAACGTTTCATTGATACCTCCCTGTTTGGGGTTTATTCATATCTCATCCGTAAGGCGGCCCTTATGGATTACTCTTTTTTCTTTTCCGGAGAGCAACATTCCGACTTCGAATCACCGCACTTGACCACTACGGGGATACAGCAACCGGTAGATTTCCCTTTCAGATCCAGTCCGGTTACTTCAATCCTGCATCCGCCCTCGATCTCAACGCATTTTACCTGGCAGTTTTCTTTTTCCATTATTACCTCCTTAGATCATTTAATATATTTATATATGCACATATGTCAATAGATATTTCAAAAATTTTTTAATTATTTTTTATTATCGCCCTTATTTTCCGTAACCTCTTTTATTTCAAGGCAATCGCAAAAACCGATACAGCAGGTCTGGACCGATTCTTTGTTGAGGCTATAATATACTCTCTGCTTATCGCGTCTATCGATGACCAGATCGGCCTCTCTTAAAATACCGAGATGACGGCTTACGGTCGGCTGCGTTAATCCTACTTCTATGGCTATCTCGTTAACTGTTAATTCGTTAGAAGCCAGGAGAGCGATAATTCGCAGCCTCGACTTTTCGCTGAAAGCCTTAAAAAGCTTACTGTAAAGTTTTTCGTTGATATTACAGCATTCGGCCATTTCTGCAATTCTCCTTAAAATCCTATCGCTATATAACTATATGTATATAAATAAATGTTTCAATGTCAACATAATTCTCCTCAACCTGTTGAAATATATGAAATTA
>CBFCYP010000121.1:0-10096 GCA_965602185.1 uncultured bacterium | reverse complement strand
CCGCCAGGTCGATCATTTCGAAGAGCCGATTCAAGCCCGCTTTCCTTATAGCGATGTGACGGTTTATAAGGGGAATATCGGACGGGCCGTGAAAGCAGAGACCTGTATTCTTATGGTCATAATAATCTCGAATATCCACCCGTTCGGATTCTGTCAGATTTTCCGGAAACAACCGGGAAAAATCGAGGCTGAGCTGTACGAAATCAAAAGCGTGTTCCGAAGCGAAATCGGCGATAGATTTCAAATCACGGGCCAATGGCGCGGCTGCGAAACCGATCCTCCCGCCAAAAAACCTCTCGATTCTTACGGTCAGGTTTTTCTCTCTTTCTTTTTGGCGGCGGGGAATAATACATTATTTAATATTAACCTGTACCCCGGTGAATGTTTGTGCAAACGAAGGTTAGTGGGAGGATCGCCGATCATATGCTGATAATCCTCGGGGTCGTGCCCGCCCATGAACGTAAATGTCCCTTTTCCTATATTGCCGTGTATGTACTTGGCCTCTTCCTTGCCCGGCGTTTCGGCAAGAATTATTACATTCTTTTTTATATAACGACTGTTAAATCCCGTACACTGACCCCAGAACCCTTTAACGACGTTCGTATGATTCTGAACCAGCATGGTGGGAACGGGATCCCATTTCGCGGAGAAATCAAAAAGAGAAAAATAATCGGATTCCGGAGTAAGAGATCTCCTGCCGCGGGTCGGCGAAGTGTCGATGCTCGAATGCTCATAGATCGAGGGATTTATAACTATGCTGAAATTCTCAAAAGCGTAGGTGCGCTCAAAATCCAGTTTGGAATCGTAATTCGGCTCCACGCCGTCGCCGTCAAACTCCGAGGGAACGATATCGGTCCGGTACGCCGCCCGACAGATGTCATACGTATCGGTGGCGGAACACATGGCGAATAAAAAGCCGCCTTTGACCACGTAATCATGAATGGCTTCAGATACGGCCAGCTTCAATTTCGACACCTTGGTAAAACCGAGTTCGTGGGCGGTAGTCTCGTTCAACGCTTTATCCTGTTTGTACCACATGGTGTTTCTGTAAGCCGCGAAAAATTTGCCGTACTGACCGGTAAAATCCTCGTGATGAAGATGAATCCAATCATATTCGCTCAGCTTTCCCAGCAGGACGTCCGGATCCCAGATGATGTCAAAGGGGATTTCCGCGTATTCCAGGGCCAGGTTCACGGCATCGTCCCAGGGTTCGTTTTTCGTCGACGGCGGCGCGTATATCGCCACCTTTGGCGCCTTTTCCAAAAGGACGGATTCCATGTTGCTTTCTTCTATTATATTGATAATCCGGGCCTCCTCCGCTCCGCTGATTTTCTCGTAGGATACCCCCCTCAACCTGCAGGCCTCCTCGATCTGCGAAAGATCCTCGGTCATAAACGACCCACCCCGATAATTTAAAAGCCATTCGACCTTGACCCCATATTGAAGGCACCAATAGGCCAGACCATATGCCTTTAAATGGTCGGCCTGGACATTGTCCATAGGTATTAAAATCCTGGAGGCAAAGGCGCTTGAAGCAACAAAAATCGACAGTATTGACAACAAAACGATTTTACTTTTCATGATCTCCTCAATTTATATCGTCAAACTAGTAAACGTGTTAACGTCATACGATGTTCCAATCATCATCCCCGTAATAATTTTACCGTCCAATCATTCATTTGTTCTTATTACGGGAACTTTTGACAAATCTTATCCGTTAAAGTTTCCGATAATGTCGGCTTATTGGGATTAGCAGCCATTACTTAAACCGACCGCCGCGATCTTTGAAAATAACGAAATGAAAATGATGCGACCAGCCTGCATTTGTGTTTGCAGCAGCACGACAACAGTTTGTACAACACGATTTACAACAGCTCGACATCGGCGTCGCTGAATAAGGCGGGAAGTAATTGCCCGCCTTTTCATTTTTGGGAGATCCGCAGCACATAAAAAGCTATTTTCGAATTGTAACTTCACCGCCGGTAAGGACTTTAACTCCATTTTTGGATTTTACCCTCAATCCCCCGTTTTCATCATATCCCAGGGCGATTGCCGTATATTTTTTACCGCTCAATTTAAAACTGATCTCTTTTCCGATAACCGATGATCTTTTAATTATTTCCGGCGCCATAAACTCGAATCCGTATCTGCAGAAATTGCGATAGGATTTCTCGAATTCGTGTAATAACGTTCTCAAGCAATCGACCCTGCTGAATACTTTCCCGGTCTGGATGGCCAGTGATGTCGCGGTTTTTCTAAGCTCGGACAAAAAATCTTTTTTTGCGGTATTTATGTTCAGGCCCATACCCAGGATAGCATGAGAAACCCGGCCAAGCTCCGCAGATATGTCTATGAGTATTCCCGCCGCTTTTTTTCCGTCTATCAGACAATCGTTGGGCCATTTTATCTGCGGCCGCATATCCGTCATAGTCTCTATCGCTCTGCAAACCGAAAGAGCGGCGACCAGCGAAAGGGCCGGCATTTTTTCCACCGTAACCCGCGGTCTAAGAATCAGGGAAAAATATAATCCCTTATTCTGGGGCGAATGCCAGGAGCGGCCCATACGGCCGCGGCCTCTGGTCTGTTTTTCGGCAATTATCAGAGTTCCCTCCGGCGAATCGGATTCCGCAAGCCGCCTGGCCGTATCATTGGTGGAACAAATCGATTTGTAGGCGAAAATCCGTCGACCCATAAACCTGCTTTTCAAACCGGTCAAAACAACCGGAGGCAATATCAGATCGGGCAACTCCGGGATTCTGAAATATTTCCTGCCCGCGTATCCAACACCCGATTCCATTAATTCTTTCGTGTTTTCCTTTATGACCGTCATATCATATCCGGTCATTTTTTCCAGCTCCGAAAACGAAACTTTGCCATCGCTCAAATTTATAGCCGCATGTAAAATTTTGGCCTGGATTCTATGCGACTCTAAAGAAATTTCTGTCTTCAACCTGAAATCCTGAACGATAGATCCAGCGCCGGAGCGGAATGGGTAAGCGCCCCGATAGAAATGCGATCGACTCCCGAGGCGGCGACCCCGGCCACATTTTTCAGATTAATATTGCCGGAAGCTTCGAGGACGGTCTTTTTGCTTTTCGCTTTCGTTATCTCCACCGCTTTTTTAAGATGACGGGTAGAAAAATTATCCAGAAGAACATAATCGGGCCTGAATGGGAGAACAAGCCTTAGCTCCGGTATATTGCGCACTTCGATCTCGATTTTCATTCCGGTTTTCAGACTGTGCTTCCGGATTTTTCCCAGGGCTTTTAGAATCCCGCCGGCTCCGGCGATATGATTCTCCTTGATTAAATACATATCGTATAGACCGTGACGATGATTGATCCCGCCACCGTGCTTTACGGCAGCCTTTTCCCAGGCCCTCAAACCCGGCATCGTCTTGCGCGTATCGAGGATCTTAACGGGGAAATCCTTTACTTTCTCCACGAATTTCGTGGTCAATGTTGCTACGCCCGAAAGATGAGATAAAATATTCATGGCGGTGCGTTCACCCGTCAGCAACGCATCCAGCGGCCCGACTACCCGGATCACCCGATCCCCCGAACACACCTTTCCGCCATTCTTAATATAAGAGCTGAAAGAGACTTTCAGGGACAACATCTTAAAAACCGTCTTGAATTGATCGATGCCGGATATAACTCCTTCGGATTTGGCGAATACCAGCGCTTTTCCGTTTCGGTCTTTAAGGCTCAGGGCCCCGGTGGTAATATCGCCTTTTCCTATGTCTTCTTTCAAGGCGAGGCGAATAAGCTGGGAACCGGGCGAATTCTTTTGCATTCAGATAATTTAACTTAACATGTTCTGTTGTCAATATGGAATTATGTTGACAGCCCCAACAGTGCGAAATATGTTAGAGCGGAGGCGATAATATGCATATTCCCGAAAAAATCCTATGCGATCTGCCGGGACATGACAAAAAGGCCTGTTGGTTACATAACCTTGCTGACGGGGATACCCGGTTTGAAATTCAGGACGATATTCTGGTCTGCCGGGATTGTATTCAGTTCAAGGACGTTATTAACCGCGGGTTCGGACGTCGTACGGCCGATCAGGCGCTGGGGAAAACTATTGCCAGACTCCTTATGCTCGTTTCGGAAAAAACCATACATCTCGAAAAAGCCAGCAGGCAATTAGAGTCAAAAGCGGAAGAACTGACTTTAATCAAGATAATTATGGACGCGGTAATTAAGACCACGGATCTGAATAAGGCCCTAAAAATTATACTCACGGGAGTAACTTCGGGCCGGGCTTTCGGTTTTAACCGGGCCGGTATATTTCTTATCGATGAACGCCAGGAGATGTTAATCGGCAAATACGCCGTGGGACCCCGGGATAAAGATGAAGCCCTAAAAATATGGAATGAGCTTAAAAATTTGAGCTTTGAAAAGCAGATAGAAAATATTTCCAAGGATCCGGATATGGAAATGGACTCCCTTTATAATACAGTTTCCAAAATAAAGATACGTCTATCAGATGAAAAAAATATCCTGGTTAAATCGCTCTGGGAAGGCGAGCCAAAATTCTACAACAAAGATTCCGTCGATGAGGAGATGTCCAAGAAAATCGGCATTTATTTCGATTTTAACGAGTTCGTCATCATCCCGCTGCGGGCGGATGGACCACCCTTAGGGCTGATGGTAGCGGACAATTACTATACCGGCCAGCCCATAACCGAATCATCTATTGACGCCCTGCAGACCCTTGCCACGGCATGCACCGCCGTGCTCGAGAGAACGCTTCTGCATCAGCAGCTTTCGGATAGATTAAAAGAGCTGGAGCACTTCAACACTCTTTTGAGAGAAAACCAGAATTACCTTATACAGACCGAACGTCTGGCCGACATAGGCAAACTTGCCGCTACGGTAGCCCACGAGTTCAAAACGCCCCTGGTAACCATCGGAGGTTACGCGCGAAGATTGAAGAGGATGCTGAGTTCGGGGAAACCCGAAAAGAAAGATCTGGATATTATAGCATCGGAGGTCCTGCGTCTGGAAAAAATAACATCCGAACTTCTGGAATACTCCAGGAAATCGAATCTTGAAAAAAAGCCTCATAGCGTCAATGATCTGGTGAGGAATGCTCTGGATTTCATGAAAAGTCAGATAAAATCCGGCAATATCGAACTTATAACGAATTTCGACATAAAAGAGCCTCAGGTGGAGCTCGATGAAAGAAGATTCAGGCAGGTAGTTTTCAATATTATCGGTAATGCTCTGGAAGCCATGGATCCAGGCGGGAGATTGACAATCACTACAAATGCGGAAAACGGTTATGTTGAACTTAAAATAAAGGACAACGGCAAGGGGATTCCGGAAGAGGATAAAAGCCATTTATATACGCCATTTTTCACAACTAAATCGAGCGGGTCGGGGCTGGGACTTCCGATTTCAAAAAAGATAGTCGAAGATCATGGAGGTAGAATCGAGTTTGGATCCCAACCTTTCTCCGGTACTCGATTCTCAATTTTCATGCCTCAAAATGTGGGAATCGAAGGAGGGAATTAAGTGCAGCAAATATTTTCAAACGTAACCAAAAACGTTATTTTAGAGGGGAAGAAATGCATTCTATTCTGGTGGTAGAGGACGAAAAACATCTTCTCGATCTCTACAGAAGTGAGTTTGAGGATGTCGGGTATACGGTTCAACCGGTGGCGACGGGGCGTGATGCCATTGCGAGCGTCAAAAAGCAGCGTCCTGACCTGGTTATTCTGGATATCAAGTTAAATGATATGGAGGGACTTAAGGTTCTCGATGAAATCAAAGCTATAGACAAAACTATCCCGGTTATCATAAACTCCGCATACTCGGTCTACAAATCCGATTTTTCAAGCTGGATGGCGGATGATTATATAGTTAAATCCTCGGATACTTCCATATTATTGAATAAAGTAAAAGAGATCATCGGAAATAATTAGCTTCTCTTTTTGGTAAAAACAGTTTTAAGATTATCCGCTTATAAGACTATTTTAAGAGAGTCATTTTTTTAATTTCAAAATACTCCCCGGCCGTAAGCTTATAAAAATAAACGCCCGATGGAAATCCGGAGCCGTTCCATGTTACCGTATAATTACCGGGAGAAAGGGAATTCAAATAGAATGAATCGACAATTTGTCCGAGCACATTGTAAATCTCGATATCTACGGTCGATTTTAAGGGCAGGTCAAAACCTATCCTGGTGGAGGGATTAAAGGGATTGGGGATGTTCTGGCGAAGTCTGAAATTCGAAGGCGATGTAATATAATCGTGGCCATAGGAGGTGGTTGTAGAGATAACAAAAGACCGGAGTTCGCAGTAAGGCCCCCAGCCGTTTTCATTGCCGCCTTTAACGCGCCAGGTGTATAAAGAATCGGATAAAGCTGTCGGAAATTCAAGGGAAGTATCGGCCACGGAGGAATCGATATGAATCGGATTCATCAAATCGTTACCGTAGTAGAACTCAAAAAGATAATAATCGGCATATATGGACGAATTCCAGATAAACTCAACCATATTATCGCCAAGCGTGGTATCCTGCGGGGGATATTCGGGTTCCGGGGCCGGAGGCCTGGGATGCAGGGGTCTTAATAAAACATCGGTTTCGGTGGGGCCGCCGCTTGCAACGACAACATTATATATCGTCTTGGTTTGGTAATCGGGCTTATTAAAAGTCAGAGTGTAGCTACCGGGGGCGAGCAACCTGCGGTAACGGCCGTAATCCGGTCTGGAAAGACGCGGGTTTATATCGGCATTGATATGCTGCTGGACCTGTACCTCGGCTTCGATAGGTTCGAGGGTTACGGAATCGCGGATAACTCCCGTAATACCGGCCCCGAGAATCCTTTCCAACAGGTAGTATTGGCCGGGAAGATGGGCTGTAACGATAGTATCTATCAAGGCCGGGTCCTGAATCGTGGTGTCCGAGATCTCAACCGTGAAAGAGACGCTGCCGAAATTCCCGTAAAAATAGGTTTTTAAATCCCCCTTATTGACAAGGGCTCGCCTGGCCGTATATGTCCCTGTGCCGGAATCATCGGGTATCGCCTCAATCAACGATGTGAAACTCTGGCAAATCGATTGCATCAAGGCCTCATCCGGTCCGAATCCATGACCGCCCTGGTTTGCGTACCAGTACCAGGGATAATAGGCGACATTAGGACGCCCGTAGGTCGGAGAATGATAATCGAGCGCCACCAACGGCCTGTAATGCCATCCGAAATCGGCCATCGCGATATTTTCAAGCTGACTGAATGGAGCGGTTCCCTTGTACATCAGCGATTCCGGCGTGGTTGCCTCGGGCCCGGTATCGATAATCCAGCCGAAGTCGTAATTGCGGTTGTTATCGACACCGTCATGAATATCGAAAATCCCGTTGTCGTCGTTGTCGCATTTATTCTTGCGCCATAAAGTATTCCCCCCCTCGACTACAATATGCCCTTCGGGATTTATAAAGGGTACGCAGAATATCTCTATGTTGTTAACGTACCCGGTAATATCGGGATCCTCAAGATTGTAGAGACGGATTATATCCTGAATGAAATTCATAACGACTTCAACACTAAGGACTTCGTCCGCATGGACACCCCCGCAGTAAAAAACCGCCGGTTCATCCTCATCAGTATCCACATTGTCCGATATTTTCAGTCTTAAAATGGGAATTGAATCCCTGGTGGAATATCCCATCGTATCGAGTTTGCAAATCGCGGGATTGTTGGCCGCCAGATCGGAAAGAGTCTGGAGAGCGTCATTATACCGCGTATATGCTTCAGGCAGTTGAGCACTGCCGTCAATTGCCGTCACAAAAGCCAATATAAAAAATGACAAAAAAATCCCGGCAAGCTTCATCGGAAAACTCCTTTATCTAAAAAGCGATTTGACTAAATATAATTAAAAATCATCAGCAGTCAATATTAAAATGGATCGTATATACATTTATCGCATTATCATTCAAGATATTGGTATAATGCAAATGAGTCTTTCTATTTTCAGCAGATAATTGGCTATTTCAAAAGCGTCATCCGCTTCGTTTCCTCAAAATCTCCCGCTGTAAGCTTGTAGAAATAGATTCCGGATGATTGTTCGCCAGCATTCCACGAAATTCTATGCGTTCCGGCGTCCAGTCTGGAATCGATTAACGTTTCAACGCTTTGTCCCAGAAGATTGAAAACCTCGAGTCTGACATCCTCGGAGGTCGGGACGGAAAATTCGATCGTAACACCGGCGTTAAAAGGATTGGGATAGCTCTGAGAAAGTAAGAAATCCTCGGGGATACTGTTACCGTTTTCAATATCAGTATTATAAGTCGATCCGGTCGTAAATTTTATGGCGCGGCCGTCAGCCAACGTAGCCGCTCCATCGGAGTAAATGTTGTTAAACAGGTACTGGATACCGTCCCGGCGGTCGTGCGAACAAATCCCGACGGAGGCGGAGTAGGGATTGTTTACGTCCAGATACTGGAATATAATTTCATTGTCGCCGGTTTCGGTGGGCCAGACCATACGATTCAGGATGATTATTTCAAATGTTTGATAGCGGTAAACATCATCGGCCCAGGCGTTGTCATAGGCGATAATAAAACGCCCGTTGGTGTTGTCATAATGATAATAGATTCTGGGCCCCATGCTGCTGTTGCTTGAGTATTTCAGTTCGTCCCAGAACGGCGCGACCATTGCGGCCGCGTTCTGGGGGGCAGGGATAGGGGTATTATCCCATACATTCCACCATGATAGACCCATGGCGATGTGCCCGTTATCGCATACCGATATATCTTCATAAATTCTTCCATAATACAAAACGTCGAACGGCAATGAAATTGTAATCACGTCATCATCGAGCGGTTGAATATAGGGCCAGTTCTGCGTGTCTATATCAATCCAATCATAGGTCGGATGATCTTCGTAGTCTTCATCGGTATTATCAAAACAGTAGTAACCATAGTTATCGGGCCCTATGGGATCGTCCGAGGATACTGTGCCGACAACCTGATTGAAAGCGGCTGCGGCGACCTGAGGACCCGCACCCGTGAATTCGATGGTGAAGTTTATCAGATGTCCCACGTAAATCTCCGAATCGACCGACAGCATAAACGTGTCTCCGCTGTTATCGAAAGAACCGCCCGGAACGCAATCTCCGAAAACGGCCATGGAATCGTATATGGTCACCTGATCGTCCGCCGTTCGAAGGATAGCCGTCGCCCCTGTTATATTATTGTTTCCGATATTGGACGCTGACAGGTACATTTCGAAAACCTCGCCGGGATCTATCTGATTGTTTCCGTTATCCAGTATGGTAACATTATCCACCTCGAATCCGGCCGCTTCAAGGGGAATCTGTATTATTGAATTCCAGGTGTTCCCGCCATTGTCCAAAACGGATAAAAGAAGATCGGCTATAATTCCGTCAGACACGTCTGAAGCGATATTTATCAGATAAGGCTGATCCGACCCGACGATTTCTCCCGGGGCCATATTCCCGAAATTGGCGCTGTCGCCTGTTATCGTAATGAACGGAGATTCGCTCGACAAAATAGCGTAAACGCCAACCGCCGTAAGGGACTGCCCGAAATTGCGCAGGTCGACTTCGAGCTCAATCGTTTCGGACGGATTAGCTGTACCGTTGCCGTTTCCCGAGGATTGACCGGTATTATCGTCATCGATAACATGAGCGCTGTAACCGACAGAAACATCGGTATTATAATACGCTATAACGCCTTCATGGGGGATGAAGTTACGCGCGGTTACAGTAACGTACATATCTCCGGCTATATTCGGCGCAATGTCAAGGTGAATTAGACCATTCTCAGGTGTAAATCCTCCTGTGAATACATCGTCATCGTTCGTTACGCAGACATAAGCGCCCTCCAGCGGGCTTCCGGTATTATCGTTAACCTGCACGGTTAACAGGTTTTGCCCGAACTCTATTGAATCGGTATGAGTAACTGTCATATGAATGGGTACACCGGTCCAGCAATTTAATTCTGGATCGCCCAGTATATTATAGCTGTTAAAATAGAGATCTACCTGTCCTCCGGGATACCTGTCGTTGGGAAAAGCGTCCCACAATACCGTCTTGCCTATGTATAAAGCTTGCCCGAGCGAGGATAC
>CBFCYP010000120.1:0-10318 GCA_965602185.1 uncultured bacterium | reverse complement strand
CACTCCCGAACCTAAAATTATACCCCTTTAACTTATTAAAAGCAAGCGTTTTTTAGAGATTTAGGTAAGACTAATAAATATAGACTTTTAAGGCGATTATTTGTTCTTTCGTTATTTTTTTTACTTATAAACAATCCTCACACTGGCGGAATTTAGAATCGCGGATCCGATATTTGTCGGTAATTGGAGATTTTCATCCCCAAGCAGATCTGTCACTGCAATCAGGCCATAATTCGTTCTTTCTTCCTTAGTAATCTCAAAAACGAAATTGGTGATATCTACGTGAAATTCGTTTTGACTGGTCAACCAGACGGTGTACGAGCCGGCCATCATGCTGTCTGACAGATTTACCGCTTCTTCATAGTCGATAATTTCCTCCGACCATTCGTCAATGGCTGGGTACAGCATAAATTCATAAAGAGTACTGTCATTCTGGCCCTGAAGGGAAAATGAAAAGCCCATTTCTACATAGAGAATCTCTTTTTCCACAAGAGAATTCGGAATATCAAAATATATGGCCGCCATGCTTTCGGCCGACTGGTTGGTTGGATCATTCAGAATAACGCAACGATCCAGGCCAACGGAAATCTCCGCGGCGTAAACCATTGTACCTAAGGCCAATATTATTCCTAAAATCGTTATGAGTCTCATCTTTCCCTCCTATCGTAAAAGAAGCATTTTCTTTGAAGCGAAGTTATTGCCTGATTGAATTGTATAGAAATAAATACCGGACGCAACCGGGGATCCCGAACTGTTCCTGCCGTCCCAGATGACGCTGTGGCTGCCGGCATCCAGCATCTCATCAACCGGAGTCGCAACTCTCTGACCTAATATGTTGTAAATTGTAACCACCGTTTTTTGCGGTTGATCCAATGAAAATAAAATCGTCGTATTGGAGTTGAAGGGATTGGGATAATTTTGGTTTAGCGAAAATTGCAGCGGTAATTGCGAAGCCAGCTTCGCCAATGGATCCTCCCCTAAATAAGGTATGTAACTGATCTTTTTATACACAGGGTCGTTAACGTAAAACTTCTCTGTATCCGGACCGTCCGGGTCTCCCCACCAGTTCATTTGGGCGAAAAGAGTATCAACATCACTCCCAAACTGTATGCCCGCAAAATAGATAAGCCAGGAACTACAATCCAAAATTGAATTATTCCCGTATTCACCCTCAATATTTTTGCCCAAATCAGCCATACCCGTACCCAACATGAAATTATATACACCGATACTGAGCGAATCAAACAGACAATCTCTGACTTTCGGAGACGATGATACGCAATAAAGCCCGTGATTAGTATTGAAGGTTAGATCGCAATCGGTAATAGTGGCATCAGAGTTATTAAGTCGTATTGCAGCATAATCGTATGATCTAATCTTACAGCCTTCAATTCTTACTTTATCGTTGTATTCGACGAGTATTCCACTCTGAGAAGGTGAATATGACGTACTTACCGTGTCGTATAAAAAGTATGAACTGTCGCCGCCTGTGTGTATGCTGTAGATTTTTATTCCGTAAACCTCATTATCAATAAAGGTCGTATTGTAAACGGAATCCGCGGCGTAATATCCGTATAAGCCATAAGCGCCGCTATTGTATATGGTAGAATTTGTGAGGTCAAGATCACCTTTGTAATTGTAAACTCCCATCGACGAATGATTGCTGATGTTCGAGTGGTCAATCGAGGCATCGGAATTAGGTCGCATTTCCAGACCCCTGTCGCCATATTGGATTGCGCAGTAGGAAAATTCCGCATGAGCGCTTTCGTCCAGGTATACGCCAACCCAATCACCTTTTTCCGGAGAATTTGTCCAGGGAGTAAATCGAATAGAATCGGATGAAGTCCCATTCGCGTAAAGCCTTCCTTTGGTGATTATCTCAATTGTCGAGTCGGATTGGCCATGATTTTCGTTGTCGTAATCGGGATAAATGAGAACTGTAACTCCCGGCTCGATGACTAGCGCTGCGCCAGTATCTATAACTAAATCCCCCACTAGTATTATATCCTTTGAGATTGTTGTACTATCTGTGACAGGTCCATTAAAAACGTAGGCGTTGGTAACCCTATAGACTTCACCATCTCCTGGATCAACTGTATCAGCAAAAGTAAACCAATATTTGCCTGCTGTAGTCGAGTCATATTCCGTTATGAACATCGCGTCACTAGTATGAATGTTCTGCACAAACGGGTAGTGGTTTGAAGGTTGAGTGAAAATTACAGCTACCCCGCGCCCGCTGGTATCCGGTTCCCATTTGCTTGTATCATTACTAACACTATCGTGACAGGTAACCCTATTAACAAGCATGAAGTAATCCGTTGAATCTATGATTGAAGTATCTACAAATGTAGTTACTTCCCAATATTGGATTTGAGCGGTATCACCGCTGAGTGTATCCAGTTTCATTACCCAATCGCTGGCATTACCAGCAACCCACTTCAAAGTATCGGGGCCCTGATCCCATCCATAACTTCCTATAGCTGTCACCCTAAGATCGAGAATTGTAGGGCCGATTTGCTCGAGCTCTATGAAAAGCTCCTGTATATGGTCATATGGGCTATCGTCCGGGCCGTAATTAAAGGCATAGGGAGTATATACTTCATCCGCATCTTCTGTATCGTAAGGATACCATTTATCTCTTTGGTCAACGCCGGCGTAATTATAATCTATTAAACCGAGTATAACACCTTGCCAACTGCCGTCATATGGATGTATCTGCGGTCCATATGTAAAACATATAATTCCCTTCGCCCCTCTTGAAATTGCCAGAAACGCTTGTAATCTCATTTCTTCCCTTGATGGAAGCCTATATCCGACAGTAAAGTTATCCCAGTTTTTCCATTTTCCACTTACCGTATCTCCCATTGCGTTTGTATCCGGAACGCACTCGCAAACATCTACTTCTGCGTCATCAGGAACAAGACTGGCCCATGTCTGAATTTCAGCCATCCACGGGATTTTTCCGTCAAGAAAAATATATACTGTGTCGTAGAAGGATTCCAATGTACCATCGACAATTACCTCTTGGAAGTGATCTCCGGAAATGGCGAAATTGCCGGTTAGATTATGCCATCCATAAGGATACCAATCCTGTTCAAAAATATCAAGATTCGGGACTCTATCGGCAAAGGTTGAATCTATTTGTACTGTCCCGCCTCCGTATCCCTCCACAATCGCGCTATAGTGTTCGGGATTGCTATCAATTGTATCTATTACCGACGTTGAGTAATTTAGCGCCCCGTATTTATCACTTCTTGTATTTTCGTTATCACTTCTCGAATTTAATTCGTGGGTAACATAGTAACCGTAAAAGCCTGGTTCGTCTTCATAAAGGGTATCCCAATGCGTTATGGCGTCGGAATACCCGTCTTGCCACGGCTGGGTATCCCAATCGCGCCATCGCGGGCAATTGTCGGGCCATCATTTGGTCCCATACCAGAATCCTAAATTGAGCGAATCTACAAGAAAATTGGTTCTCCCATATGGTGAATCAACGCCAACATACATTTTAATTTCACCATTTGACTTATTGCAGACACTATCCATCCAGTAATGCTCAAATTGGAGAAATGAGTTTATTACGTTGACACGCATTTGATAAAGCAGGTATAATTCTCTATTCCAATTTACCGAATCTGGATGATAAAGGGAAACGCCAGGTACACAATGAAAATACTGCGAATCAACCGAAGTATAAGTAAGCCAAGTTCCCCTGACAAATTCATCTAGAGCCTGAGCTTTATTCAATGCAGGAAAAATCATTAATAGTGATAACACAATAACCCGTTTCAAAATGCCCTCCTTTAAAATAGTCAAATAAAACTAATATTGCCTTTGGAAAATGGTTAGAATATTTGCTATAACACCCCCCCTGGATATCACTTTAATAGAATGATCCTGATTTTCTTAGATAAACCCTCCGCCGTGCCTAATCTAACGAAATAAATTCCGCTCGGTTTGTCATTTATATAGAGGCTATAATTATGTCTTCCTTCCATTTGACTTGGAAATTGTTTCTCCAATATCCTTCGCCCGAGGATATCGAAAACCTCCATCATAATGTCAGTCTGCCGATAAAGCTGATAGCTTATAGTTGTGTAGCTGTTAAATGGATTGGGGTAATTCTGAAAAAGTCTTATGCTTTCGGGCAAATATATTTCTTTGTTCTCATAAATTGCAGTGGTAGTATCCCCACCAACGTGACCATCTTCGTAGACTTTCGAAGTCATTATGTAATTATTATTCGATGATTTCCAGTATACAATCATACCGCCCAGGCAGTCGGAGATTACACGCAACGCGTTTCCCCGACCCCAGGTCTCGGGGCGATGGGGCCAATATTGGAAACCCGTCGTATCCATCTTGGAGCCCGTAACATGATGCGTGCCGTCGTAATAAGATGCTAAATATTTGAATACCCCAGGAGGATCCATTGTTACGATTGACACCGAAAACGTATCCAATACGACCGGTTCGGGCCATATGAAATTCCCGTTTAGATCAAGATACGAAACTCGAAAAGCGCTGTACCTGCCGCCATGCCAGTGAAACATAAAATTACTGCCGATTTTGTAAGCCCAACACTCTGTTGCACCATAATAGGCATTTTCATCGCCCAGTTTCCTGCCGTTTAATTGCCATAAGGACTGACCCGTGGAGGAAAATCTGTCCGCGTAAAGGATTCTGTTTCCGTTAGCAAGATGTCTAAAATCCACCCAGACGACGACAGCGCCGTTATTGCCGTCCGGTACTATGTAATGTCCATCTTCTAGATTACCCTGGCCATAAGGGTATTGCACCGCGGGTATGCCTTCCGGATTCCATAAGACATTACCGTTCAGATCAAAGCTCTGTATATATATGTCGCTATCGAATATCGGGCTATCTTTCGTCTCCACCCAGCATGTCATGAAGGCGCTGTCGCTTACCTTACAGGTTTTAGGTTCGTAAGGATCGTTAATCGGGGTTGTGAGCTTTATTCCGGTAGAATCCCAAAGCACATTACCGTTGCCGTCAACCCTTTGAGCTCCAATCATAATTGTAATCCAGGACCATCTACTTCTGTAAACGGTAACAAATCCGCCATGCCCATCGTCGTATATCCCAGCAAATTCATTAGTCATGCTGTCTGCTGTCAGCCTCACTCCATTCCGATCCCAGAGGAGATTACCATATCTGTCAATTCGTTGACCGTAGATCGCTTTCCCTTGATCAGGATAATGCCTCGTATCGGTCCAAATTATAAACGCGCCGCCTTCGCCATCATGCAGGATCGCCGGCTGACTTTGTCCGCCGTCATTATTCTCGCTGACTCGTACCCCGTATTCGCCCCATAATACATACCCGGCAGAATCTACATATTGCGCGTTTAAATCAAGGTATTGGTTTATAGCCGAATTCCACACGCCTATTGCCGCCCCGTCACCGACAATGGCCATGGCAATATAATTGGACGGACTCCCCCAGCCGATTGTCTTGCCCCCATGTTCCCATTGAGCATACGCAGGCAACCCAATAATACACGCCAAGATAATCGAAAATACGCTTTGGGCTTTGCAAGCCTTCATTTAATAATCCTCCCAATAGATGCTCTCTATTATAATACAAAAAATTAACAAAAAGTCAATAAAAAAGGTGAAAATATTCCATTTTCGCATCGCGTATCAAATCTTGCGGGGCCCAGAATCTTCATGGTTTCATCGGCCGGTATGGTAATATCGCCCTCTACTTGTATTCTGCCCTGGTAATTGTATTGTGTTGCTATATTCCCTGATAATTCCTTTTCGCTCGTCTGCACTATCTTAAACAGCCGCCCTTCCCCGGGGCCGAGGACGGTGGTAAAAGGAATAGTGCCGTCGGGCATCTTGGCGGTGTAGGTGGTGTCGGGGATGGCGACCCAGCCGGTGTCCGTACCGGCAAGACGCAACGAATCGGCCAGATCTATGACGTAAACATAATTGCCGAGGCCGAGGTCGGCGGGATCGAATTTTACAGTAGCGGTTACCGATGGCGCGGGATCGGGATCATTTTCCCCCTGTGAGCAGGCCCTGTTTACTATCATTACATATTTGGCGCCCGCCGTATCGGTAAACTCACCGACATGAAACCATCCTAAATCGGAATTGGGCGTATCGGAAACGGCGTAAATCGTGTCGATCCAGGAATTAGGCGGCGGATCGAAGTTGTTTTCATAATTTATAGCATAAGCGGTATCCCAGCTAATTTGCATATACGTCGAATCTATGGCTTTAAGGTAAGGATTTAAATCGTCTTGGATAATATCGTATAAATAAGAACGTTCTCCACCTAAGGAATATATCCCTATTTGACATACACTATCTTCAGGATTCCATTCATACTTGTATTTATAGTATATTATACTTACGGGATGATAGCACATTCCCATATACGTCTCGCACAACACCTCCGATCTGGTCGGCGGACGCCATTTCCAGACTGTATCGGGCAATTGGCTACAGTCTGCATCAGCAAGCATCTGGGTTATATATGTCCAGGAATCGGTAGAATCGTCGGAGGCGATAACGTCTCGTATGCGTTCGCACTGCTGTTGAATAATCCTCTCCAGCGTCTTTTGCAAACTATGATCGGCCTGATATCCGGTATATTTAGTATACCCTTTGTAAGGGTAAATGGTGGCCGCCATGTTCTTAAAATGCGTGATATTGGCGTAATTGTATATACCCTCATAATAACCCGTCGCGCAGGCCTGGCAGAAGGCCGTTATCCCCCTGACCGGCTCGGTCCAGCCGGAATCGGCCATAGCCACCTTCACCAGGCTGTTGATATAGGCCACCGGACGGTAGTTCCCCGGCTTGGGCTCATCCTTCAGATACCAGGCCAGTATCTTACCGTCAAAATTGCTGTTGCCAGCCGAGCCTTCGATCAGGTTGTCATAACTGTGATTTTCCACTAGATTTGCGCCATACTGGCAGTGCACCTTGAACTTATCGATGTAAACATCACAGAGACCGAAGGTCTCAAACCGGAAATAGATAACCGCCTCGGAAAAATCTTTGGGGCACTCGTCCCATACCGTGTAATAAGAACCTGCGTTCACACTGTCGTTATCGTTGATCAACTGATGGAATGGGATATCGGGGGCCTGGTATGAGGGCAGATCGCTCGCGAATAATGAATCCTGAAAACGTAATGTCTCATCATTCCAGACTTCGTAAATCGCCACCAGATCCGCGGGATCAAGGCCCGCCGGGTCGATGGCGATTTTAAGATTTGAATAATATTCGGTCTGGTCGGTGATATATAGCCAGCTAACCCTGCAATACTGGTTGAAGCCCAGGTCATCGAGCATGTCGCCGTTGCCGTTCCAGACTATATAGACATCGCCGTTAATGGTCGCCAGGCTGTCCTTGTTGACTGCAAACCTGAACTCCGAGCTCTCATCCTCCGCCTCCGTCACAAAATATGTGGCGAAACCGTAATAATGATGCGCGAAATCTTTCTCCCACGGTATGGGATATATGCCGGCATCGGCAAAATCGCCCGCCCGTACTCCCGCGGTATCGAAACCGCCGTTAAGTATCTGGTTTATCCCCAGAGAATCGTTCATCCTGTTCAAATGCTCCTCGCTCCAGAATGTCGTGTTCTGCGCCCAAACATTGCCGTAAACCCCAAATGGCAAAACGTCGGAGTCAAGAGGCTGACTCAAACAAAACGCCGGAGTCAATAACAACAGCAAGATTACTCTATACATAATGCCCTCCTTACCTTATTAAAACCAGCTTCTGATGACGGTCAAGATAATCCACTTCCCACTGGCTGATTCTCGCGAAATACACTCCCGAGGGACATTCGGAACCGGAATCGTTCCGTCCGTCCCAGATTATTCTGTGTTTTCCAGCCCCCTTTCTTTCATCAACCAGATTCCTCACTCTGCGCCCCATGATATCGTAGATATCTATATTTACCTGGGCCGGTAACGGCCCCAGGTTGGCTACGGCATAAATTATCGTAGTCTGAGAATTAAACGGATTCGGGTAATTGGACTCTATGGCGGTGATGGTGGGCATCTCCACTCCCCAGCCGCCCTCTACTCCCGTGGTTATAACCTCCAGCTCCTCGGAATAATCTGAGAGATTGTCCTGATTATCGAGGGCCGCCACGCGGTAATAATAGTTATGACCCGGTGTCAGGTCTGTATCTTCATAATAAGAAGTATCGGGCTCTGATATGAGATTAAATACCGATGGTTCGAATCCCGAATAAGTCTCTCGGTGTAGCTGGTAGCGGTTGAAATCGGCCTCGGTGTTGTAGCGCCAGCCCAATATAACAGTGTCCTGCGATAATTCCGCCGAGAGACTGTCGGGAACCGAGGGAGGGAAATCTATATAAGCGTAAGATCTTCCATGCGGCCCGCCGAAAGCCCCGATATCCGACCTCGTGCTGTCCACATCGAGTATGTTCGGATCCCCGGCGTCTATCAGAGGAGAATAGGCTTGAAGATGAACGTCGTATTCGCCGAAAAACATGGGATTTTCATAAATATTCCCCACAGAATCAATTATATATCCACTATTATTCGCAAAATCAAAGTCATTTTGCCAGAGGTTATTATAATTCGCGACAATATCGCTTCTAACCGCAATACCCCTGTAGCAACTGGATACCGAATTGTTAAACAGGGTGTCATCATAACTGCTGCCAATCCCGTAGGAATTTGGTAAATTATCGGGAAAGTTTAGGACCGTATTATTGTATATATAACGCGAATCCACTCCGATTCCCGCATCTCCATTGGCAACAACATTGTTCCTTATTATTACCTCCCCTTGAATGGCGCCGGAATGAATGGCCTTGGTCGAGCTCCCCACCGGATTTATGATGATATTGTTCTCCACTACCGCAGAGTAAACGTTTAACTCGATAGCCCAATAACCATAAGAATTTAATATTAGATTATTTCTGATAAGGAAATCCCCCGACCAACCGGGGCAAAATATGGCCGGCTGGCTACAGCTATCAAATATGCAATTCTCTATACTCGTAGGCGTGCCGGTAGCCTCTACCCCAAAACCTGAATTTAGGAACCTGCAATTCGTCACCGTTATTCCCTTAAATACGTCGCCCCTGACGCATTTCCAATTATTCAAATGTTCAAATGTGATTCCTTCAACAAGACATCCACCGCCAACGAACATTAATGTAACCATATATTCATCTGTATAGCAGAAGGTACTGTCTAATCCCATGCCGATTATGGCGATAGAGTCATAAACCCCGGTTGCCACCACCTCATACCACTCTCCAAACCCTATATACACGGTGTCATGGGGATCGGTTGCGTTAACCGCGTCCTGAATCAGAAGCGCTGCCGTGGCCCAGCTAGTGTAGGGGTAAGTGTTGCTCCCCTCATGGCTGGCGTAGTGGTAGTCGGCATATGAGGAATTGGCGAAAATTGCCAAAATTGCCAGTATGGTTAAGGCTCCAATAGCCTTCATCGCGAATACTCCCCGAAAAATGGTTCTCTATTAAGATATTGAAAATTAACGAAAAGTCAAGGAAATAATGGAGATAAATATCTAAAATAAATGTTTTTAAAGATTTTCCCAGATCTCGGCGGCCCGGGAAACGGCCTTATCCATCGGCGCTTTCTCCACCTCCATGGTCCGGCGGATTACTATCTCCACGACGCCCTCCTTCAATCCCCGCTCGCCCACCGATATCCTGACCGGAATACCGACCAGATCGGCATCGTTGAATTTCACGCCGGGGCGTTCATCGCGATCGTCGATAAGCACCTCAAAACCGAGTTCCTTCAGCTTTTCATATAAATCGAAAGAGACCTTTTTTTGCTCTTCATCTTCCATATTTATGGGGATAATATGGAAATCATAGGGCGCTATGGTTTTGGGCCAGATTATCCCTTTTTTATCATGAAACGCCTCGATTGCCGCCTGGGCGGTGCGGGTTACGCCTATGCCGTACGATCCCATTACAAACGGCTTCTCATTTCCGTCGGCATCGACATATTTAGCGTCCAACGCCTCAGAGTATTTCGTACCAAGCATGAAAATATTGCCCACCTCAATGCCGGAATACGCTTTTAGCCGACCCTGGTTACATCGGGGGCATATCTCCCCCGGTTCGGCCTTGCGGATCTCGGTTACTTCATCGATTGAAAAATCCTCGAGGTTGACGTTTATTATATGGGTATCGTCTTTGTTGGCGCCAACGACGAAATTCACCATCGATTTCACCTCGGGATCGGCTATGATTCTTACTCCCGAAAGACCAATGGGTCCGGCGAAACCGACCCGGGCGTCGGTTGTTTTCATTACGA
>CBFCYP010000119.1:0-10330 GCA_965602185.1 uncultured bacterium | reverse complement strand
AATGACAGCCCCTCACGTTTTGATAATACTGCAATTCCATGCTCGGCGATCCCGCCGTTTATGATTATCATATCCCCAGGCTTGATATATTCCGGCCCTATTTTGTATTTATGTTTTATAATGCCTATTCCGGAGGTATTAATGAATATCTTATCGCCTTTGCCTTTGTTCACGACTTTGGTATCTCCGGTGACAACTGAGACGTTTGCTTTTTGGGCCGCGCCTTTTATAGAAATGACAATTTTTCGCAGATCCTCCAGAGGAAATCCTTCCTCAATGATCATACCTACGCTCAGGCATAGCGGAATTGCCCCGCCGATGGAGATATCGTTTACGGTGCCGTTAACAGCCAGTTCCCCGATATCGCTTTTGGGAAAGAATATCGGATCGACCACGAAAGAATCGGTGGAGAAAGTGAAGCGGTTTCCATCTATTTCAATAATAGCGTTATCATCCTCGCGGTTTAACTCCGGATTATCGAAAGCCCACAGAAACAGTTTCCGTATAAGATCGTTGGTCATCCTGCCGCCGCTGCCGTGGGCAAGCTGGATGGTATCATGCGAGTTGATGGGAAGCGGGCAGCTGGCGAAACCCTCGGGATTCATCTCTTTTTTCATTTTTCGACCCTATTGTTATATTTGCCGTAAGCGTAATACGCGGCGCAGGCGCCCTCTGACGATACCATGGTGGCGCCCAGAGGCGTTTGCGGCGTGCATTTTAATCCGAACGCTTTACATTCGTAAGGTTTCTTCAAACCCTGCAATACCAGGCCGCTGATACATTCAGGCGGCTCTTCAACCGAAATATCATCGAGGCCAAAGGCGATCTCGGCATCATGAGCAGAATATTCTGGTCTTAGCGAAAGTCCGCTTCGAGGAATAGTCCCGATTCCGCGCCATTTGCGATCGGATATCATAAAAACTCTATTAATCAGTTCCTGGGCGGGACGATTTCCCTCACGTTTCACGACCCGGGCATACTGATTCTCAACTTCATGTTTGCCCGATTCGAGTTGCTTGACGACCATTAGAATGCCTTCAAGAAGATCGACGGGCTCGAAACCGGTGACTACTATCGGAACTTTGAAATTTTCTGAAATGGGGATATACTGTTCCCAGCCCATCACGGTGCAGACATGACCGGCGGCCAGATAAGCCTGGACCCTGTTATTCGGCGATCCCAACAACGCCGATATAGCGGGGGGAACAAGCACATGAGATGCCAGAAGGTAAAAATTATTCAAACCTTCAATTCGCGCCTGATGAACCGCCATGGCCGTTAATGGAGCGGTGGTCTCAAATCCCACCCCGAAGAAGACGACTTTTTTATCGGGGTATTCACGTGCAAGTTCAAGAGCATCGAGCGGTGAATAGACGATTCTAACGTCGCCGCCCTCCGATTTTATTATAAAAAGATCTTTTTTCGAACCCGGCACCCGAAGCATATCGCCGAAAGAGGTGAAGATAACGTCGGGCATTGACGCTATTTTAAGGGCCTTATCTATCAACTCCAATGGTGTAACACAAACCGGGCAGCCGGGGCCGTGAACAAGATCGATTTTATCCGGCAACAATTGATCGATACCGTTTTTTATAAGGGCGTGGGTCTGGCCGCCGCAAACCTCCATAATTACCCAGTCTTTAATTGTAACAGATTTTATCTCGGTAAGAATTCTTTTTGCCAGGGCGGGATTTCGATACTCATCGATATATTTCATTTTTCGTTGTCTCTGCTATCATCAAGCGGCATACCGAATATATCAAGCCCTTCCTCAGCGGCTTTTTCTGTCATCTCGTCCCAGAGCTCGAGTGTTTTCTTCGCTTCCGCCTCGTCTATAACGCTGATGGCGAAACCGGCATGAACAATTACATATTCGCCCACTTTGACCCCGGGCACATATTCCAGACAGGCGGTGTTCACCGTACCGGAGTAATCGATTTTGCCCATCTTCAGGCCGTTTTCATCGAATAACTCAATCACTTTTCCGGGAATCGCCAGACACATATTTACCTCTTGCTACATTGATTATTCATCCGGTACAGATTATCGGCTATCACAGCCTGACCAAGGGCGAGACCGCCGTCGTTGGTCGGGACTTTGCTATGCGTGATAACATTAAATCCTTCGTCGTTAAGACGGTAAAGTAGATAATTGAAAAAGAAATGATTCTGAAATACGCCGCCGCTCAAACCGATAGTATTGATTTTAAATCTTTCTCGAATCCGCTTAACCGCTTCCACGGAAATCTCTCCAAGAGTCCGGTGGAATTTTGCGGATATGACGCCAACATCTTCACCTTTTCGAATATCATTAACTATAGCCTTTATAAGCAGATTCGTATTTATCGAATTTCCTGATGATAAATCGGGGATAGCATTTTCATAACGATCGCTGCAATTTTCATCTATTATCATTTCCAATTCTATCGCCGCTTGGGCTTCAAATTTTATCGTATTTCCAATTCCCAGAATCGCCGAGACGGCGTCAAATAATCGTCCGCAGCTCGACGTTAACGGGGAATTGATGTTTTTTTGTATCATTTGAACTATTAATTTTACATCAGCCATACTTATATCGTTCAAAACAGGGAGGTCAAGTTTGAATAAATCGTCTCCGTATGCTTTATAGAGATAGCTTACAGCCATCCGCCAGGGATTTTGAATTGCGGGCGTCCCGCCGGGCATGGGGACAGGCTCCAGGTAGAAAAGCCTCTCATATCCTGCAGCGTCGCCGATCAGAATCTCACCGCCCCAGATGGTGCCGTCGGTTCCGTATCCGGTGCCGTCGTAAATGATACCTATAGTCTTATCCGTTATACCGTTTTCAGCCATTACTGAAACCAGGTGCGCATGATGATGCTGAATCTCCATAACGGGAAGTTTGTTTTGCTTTTTGGCCCACTTGGTTGAAAGATATTCGGGATGAAGGTCGCAGGCGATAAGCTCCGGTTCGATCTCCAGAATAACCTTCAAATGATCGATTAAATTTTCAAAGAACGAATAAGCGGAAGGATTATCGAGATCGCCGATATGCTGGCTTAAAAATACAGTATTATCCCGTGACAGCGCGGTCGTGTTTTTTAGCTCGCCTCCAACAGCCAGAATTTTCTTGGAGAGGGATTTTTTCATAAATAACGGACGCGGCACATATCCCCGGGAACGTCTTATTATTCTCGTTGTTCCGCTTTCGACCCTGGCAATGGAATCATCGCATCTTTGCAGTATCTCCCTGTCGTGTAGAAGGAAATAATCGGCCAGTGGCTTTATCCTGTGTAAAGCTTCATCATTGGAGATGGCTAAAGGCTCTTCCGAGAAATTGCCGCTGGTCATTACCAGGGCGTCGAAATTATCTTTTAACAGCAAATGATGCAGGGGACTGTAGGCCAGCATAAATCCCAGATAAATGTTATTAGGCGCGATGGATTTAGCAAGATCGCTTTCAGGCTTTTTGCGTAATAGTACGATTGGCCGGGTATAATCTGTTAATAGCTGTTCTTCATTAATTGATACAATACAGAAAATCTTTATTGATTCAATGTCGGGCGCCATGAGAGCGAACGGTTTTTCCGCTCTTCCTTTGCGTTTTCTTAATTCTTGTATGGCATCGTTGTTATACCCATCCACCGCCAGGTGAAAACCGCCGATTCCGCGCATGGCGACTATCTTTCCGCTTTTTAACAGACTGACAACTTCCCCTATCGGATCATTGACATTAATCAGGCCGTCGTGATCATATAATTTGAGTTGAGGTCCACAAACGGAGCAAGCGTTTGGTTGCGCGTGGAAACGTCTGTTCGCGGGATCGTTATATTCTTCCAGACAATCCGCGCACATGGGGAATACCTTCATGGACGTTTTGGGCCGATCATAGGGAATGCTTTCGACAATAGTATAACGGGGCCCGCAGTTGGTGCAGTTTATGAACGGATAACGGTACCGCCTGTCAGCGGGATCGAAAAGCTCCCGTAGGCAATCGTCACAGGTGGCGATATCGGGGGAGATCAGGGTTGTGGGCAGGCTGTCTTTTTTGCTTTCCTTTATAACGAAGTTGTCTTCGCGGACAGAGTCTATCTGGGTGATGCTACTTTCGGTAATTTGCGAAAGCACCGGGGATTCGGTCCTGAGCCTGGAATAGAATTCGTCAATGATTGTTTTCGGTCCCTCGATTTCGATAACCACTCCATCAGAACTGTTAATAACAGAACCGGCGAGATCGAGTTCGTTAGCCAGCCTGTATACAAAAGGCCTGAACCCGACACCCTGTACGATACCATTTACCCGGATTCTACATCGAACCGGGTTTAAGGATGTTATTATATCTTTGGGCTTTTTAGCCATGAGTACCATTTATTTAGGCCGTCACCCGTGCGGCAGGACAGCTCGAAAATCCTTAGCTTACCGTTTATTTTGAGGGCGTTCTCTCTTGCTATGTCCATGTTGAAATCACAATACGGCAGCAAATCTATTTTATTGATTATCATCACCGACGAACGTCTGAACATGGCCGGATATTTCAATGGTTTATCATCGCCCTCGGTTACGCTCATCAGGACAACCTTCATGTCCTCGCCGAGATCGTAACTCGAAGGGCATACCAGGTTGCCGACATTTTCGATTATGAGCATCCGTATCTTTTCAAGATCGAGACTCTCGAGCGCTTTTGATATCATCCTGGCATCGAGATGGCACGCCCCGCCTGTTACAACGGGACGGACTATTTTACCGCCCGCCGCCTTCAAACGGTTGGCGTCGTTTTCAGTTTGCACGTCGCCGGCAATCAGGCCGATTTTCGTATCTTTTCCCAGATAACCGATAGTCTTTTCAAGAAGGCTGGTCTTGCCGGAACCGGGAGAGCTAACGAAATTTAAAGATACAATATTGTTTTGATGAAGCCGTTCCCTGATCCCGTCGGCGATTTTATCGTTTTCGGAAAGGATCTTTTTTTCAATCTTTATTTTCGCTGACATGCTTTTTCCTTTAATGACTAAATAGACCTATCATCCGCTTCTATGTATTCGATATCGAGCTCGCCGCCGGTGGTCATCTCGATATCGAATGATTCGCAGCTGGGGCATATGAAAATATGCTCCTCAACCTCGAATCCTTTGCCGCAACTTTTGCATTTTCCCGCAACCGGAATCGTTTTAATTTCGAGTTTCGTTCCCTCAAGTTCGGTATCGGCCGATGCGGCTTCGAAGCCGAACTGGAGCGCGTCGGGTACGATGTCGGTTAACGCGCCCACCCGCACCACTATCTTCTTTACGGGTCCAAGATTCTTCCTTTCGGCTTCATCGAGAACGGTTTTAATTATCGATTCCGCAATCGCCAGCTCGTGCATCATACTCCTCAACAGCGCTCAAGATAGAGTGGCCGGATGCTTAAAGCAATAAAAAATAACCAGGAGTTATCTTATTGTCTACCAATCGGATTCCAGGAGTTGCTGCCAGTGAGAACCGGAATTTAAAGTTCGCATAAACTGAGCAAAACGTTCTTGCTTTTCCTTGGATTCCCCGGGCCAGTAATTGTGGAAAACAAATTCGGCTGTATCGATCATTCCGGCGTAGCATAAATAAATAATATCAGTCCATACGTCATTAAAGCCGCTTTCATATTCGGGTAAATGCGGAGTCGGGGTCATTTCCCTAATAGCCTCCATATCAATATCCTTTAGAATGTAATCGCGCAATCCGAAATTTCGCAAACGATACTCATTGCCATTCCATGCCCATATCAAAGGAGGTAAATAGAATTTATAGGTGTCATTCCAATGTGCGAACGTGTCGTCATAACCATATAATTCTTTTATAGAATCACCATCTATATCCATTAATCTAAAATCCCTTAGACGTGGCTCGTATCTCCAGATTAAGGCCAGCGTATCCCCCAGAGAATAAACATAACCTCCGAAACAACAGTTGGCGCCGCCGGTGCACTCCGAAATTATCAATTCCGGTATGCCATCCTTATTTATATCCTGAGGCTGTCCGAATTCATGTATTGAATATGGAAGATATTCGATCTTTTTATTCGCCTTATATATCGCCACGTCGTTGAACATTGAAGAAGGCTTGTTTCTCCCGCTGTGATTCTGCATTAAATATATGCAGTAATCCCCGGTTTTAACAGAATCTACCGGCAATTTATTCGACTGCTCTATATCCTCCCAGTATCTACCGTCGCCGGAGTGATTTATATAAAACCGTGAATGCCTCCGTACTGGGAAGTTCGGTGGAATCATTTTCCTTATCTCCCTGGTAATATCGTATCTACCGGCGTAATCATATATCACCATATGATAGTACAGATATCTCAAATATTGGTCATGACAATACGGAATCCCGAAAACGCAATCCCACTCATCGAAGCCTTTTATGCTATCACGCGGATGATATTTTTCGAATTCGCTGATAATATAATCGGAAAACTTGAAGTTCGCTATTTTGTATCCTTCGTCCCCCCATTGCCAGATCACCGGTGGCCTGGGCGCTCCAAATCCTTCAACAAACATACCTGAAAAGCTGTTATCTCTGAATATCAATTCCGGTATTTCATCGCCGTCCAGATCCTTCAGATGAAAGCCGCTGACGTCCTCGAACCTGGCAAGCTCCACTATTGAATCCGCGAACGAGTATATGACTGCCATATCTGTATTCTTGCGTTCTCCTATTCCGATTATTATGATATCCTCGGCCCAGTCGGAATTGATATCTTTCGAGAAACATTTCGCAGTCGTGTCATTGAGATCAAAGCAGAAATTGAAGAGCGTTAGCCACTCGTATCTTTCGCTGATTAATTCGGCATCGTCTTTGTAAACAACCAGTTCCAGTGATTTCCTGTAGTATTCAGCCCTTAGCTCATATAATACAGCTTTGAAGTCAGAAAAGAATACCGAATCTAATGCCGCGCCCCGGGTAAGCTCTTCCGCCGACATATCGGATTTAAGACTTGATAGGATAATTAACGTCAACAGGCCAACGGACAATTTCGCTGATATCCCAAATCGCATTTTCATATAACCTCCCATAATTAAGCCGAGACGGTTAAATGAATATACTGGTTTATTAAACCGATGTTCAACAAAAAAAGCAGACTATAATAGAAAAACGGCGTTTACTTTCTCTTTGGCCTGAAGATGTGAGTACTGGTTTCGAAAAAGACGTCGGCGCTTTCCATTATGGTCTCGGAAAGCGTGGGATGGGGATGGATGGTAAGGCTCAGATCCTCCGCCTTCGCCGCCATCTCTATTGCCAGGACGCCCTCGGCTATCAGCTCTCCGGCTCCCGGCCCGGCGATTCCGACACCCAGTATCCGTTCGGTCTTCGGATCTACAAGCAGTTTGGTTACGCCGTCATTTCTGCCCAGGGTGGTGGCGCGCCCGGAGGCGCCCCAGGGGAACTTCGCGATCTTGTAATCGATACCTTTTTCCTTCGCCTCGGTTTCGGTCAGCCCGCACCAGGCGATTTCGGGATCGGTGAACACCACCGCCGGAATCGCTCTGGGTTCAAATGCGGTCTTTTGACCGTTTATGGCCTCGACGGCCACCCTGCCCTCATGGGCCGCTTTATGCGCCAGCATCGGCTCCCCGGCCACGTCGCCAATGGCGTAAATACCGGGATCGTCGGTCTGCCTCTTTTCGTTGATCTTGATAAATCCCTTTTTATCGATCTTAACTTTAGTATTCTCCAGTCCTAGGTTTTTTGAATTCGGCTGTCGTCCCACCGCCATCAGGACTTTCTCGAATACCTGCTCCCGCTCTTTTATATCTTTTCCCTCGAATGCTACTTTCAAGCCGTTTTTGGTTTCCACGATACTTTTAGCGGTGGTGTTCAGGTAGATCGAATCAAACATCTTATTCGCGCGTTTGGATAATACCGCCACCAGGTCCCGGTCCGCTCCCGGCAGAAGCCCGGGCATCATTTCCACCACGGAAACCTTACTTCCCAGCGCGGCATAAACCGTTCCCAGCTCCAAGCCGATATACCCGCCGCCGATAACCAGCATGATTTTCGGGATATCTTTCATATCCAGCGCCCCGGAGGAATAGATAAATCGATCGGAGTCTATCGACAGCGATGCGATTTTCGTAGGATGAGATCCGGTGGCGATAATTATATTCTCAAACGATAACGATTCAGTTGTGCCTTCTGATTTTTCTATTTTTAACTTATTTGAGCTTTCAAAACTCCCGCGACCCTGAATATAATTTATCTTTCTTTGTTTTGAGAGCTGGCCCAGGCCTCCGGTCAGCTTTTTTACCACGCTTTCTTTCCATTCCCGGATCTTATCGATATTGATTTCCGGGTTGGAATATTTCACTCCCCATTCCGCCGCTTCTTTCGATTCATTAATTACTTTAGCGATATGCAATAACGCTTTCGATGGGATACATCCCCGGTAGAGACAAATGCCCCCGGGATTGAGTTCGGGATCGATTAATGTTACATCCATACCGATATCGGCGGCGTAAAAAGCGGCGGCGTACCCGCCCGGTCCCGCGCCGAGAACTATCAACCGTTTTTTATCAGCCATCGGTTTTCCCCATCAATCTTCCAGCGCCAGCAGGAAAGGATCCTCCAGCGCATCCACAACCCATTTTATGAATCTCGCGCCGTCGGCGCCGTCTATTATCCTGTGGTCGTATGATAAACCCAAGGGCATCATCAGCCGCGGTTTGAACTGGCCGTCGATAAAAACCGGCTCCAGGCTGGATTTTGCCACTCCCAAAATAGCGACCTGCGGCCAGTAAACGATGGGGGTGAAATTGGTGCCAGCGATCCCGCCCAGGTTGGAGACCGTGAAATTGCCGCCCTGCAATTCATCGGGCATAATTTTCTTGTCCCGCGCTTTTTTCGATATCTCGGTTAGCTCTACCGCCAGCTCGGCCACGCTTTTCTTGTCCACGTCCCGAATTACCGGCACTAGAAGGCCGCGATCGGTATCCACCGCCACGCCGACATGGTAATATTTTTTATAAATGATCTCGCCTTTGACCATATCGATGCTGGCGTTAAATTGGGGATGGACTTTTAAGGCCGTAGCGGCGACTTTTATGAGGAATGCCGTAAGCGTCAATTTTCCGCCCGCTTCCTCGATTTTCTTTTTGTGCTTCTGACGGAACTCCTCGAGCTCGGTGATATCGGCTTTGTCGAATTGTGTTACATGGGGCACCGAGTTCCAGGCATAGCTCAATGTCTCGGCGGTGATTCTCCTGACCTTGCTGAAGGGCTCTATTTCAACTTCACCATATGCGGAAAAATCGGGCAATTCCCGCTGTGCGGCCGACGCCGGACCGGCGGTTTGTTTTGATATGATAATACTTTTGGCGTAGGCTTTCACGTCCTCGTCGGTAATTCTATCTCCCGATCCCGTTCCTTTTACATTTTGAAGATCGACTCCCAGTTCCCGGGCGAGCCTGCGCACCGATGGTGATGCCGGCGGAATTTTTTCGGGAGTTTTTTCTTCGGGTTTTGCTCCAACTTCAGCGGCAATTTCAGAAGTTTCATCAGTTCCGGCTTTTTCGATATCGACTTTTTGAGTTTTAACTTCCGGGGATTTCGGAGTCTCAACTTTTTCTTCCGATTCGGAAATCGTACTCACAGATTCAGTTTCAACCTTTATTATAACCCCATTTACTTTTATCTCATCGCCCTCTTTAACGAGAATCTCCGTAACCTTACCCGCCTCGGTTGACGGTACCTCGAATATCGCCTTGTCGGTTTCCACCTCCACTATCGGCTGTTCCAGCTCGATCTCGTCGCCGACCGAAACCAGGACTTTTACCACCTCGCCGGATTCTATATTTTCGCCCACTTCGGGGAGACAAACCTCTTTTATCATTATTATTACCCTTCCCTATATGAAAATGGGATTCGGTTTATCGGGATTTATATCCAGCTCTTTTATCGCTCTTTTGACAATATCCGCACTTATTTTATTTTCTAAAGATAACGCATGCAGTGCGGCCAGGGCGATAAAGCGATAATCAACCTCGAAGAAATCCCTCAACGCCGCCCGGTTATCGCTGCGACCGAAGCCATCGGTACCGAGCACGATCGTCCTTCCAGGTATCCATTGGGCCAGCGATCCCGGTAACGCTTTCAGGTAATCGGAGGCGGCAACGTAGACGGCGTTGCCGTCGGAAAGCTGGCGAGCGATATAGGGCTTTTCTTTCTCTTTATCGGGATTTAACAAATTCCGTCTTTCGACACTGATGGCGTCATGATACAGTTCCTTATAACTGGTGACGGACCATACATCCGCGGAAACGTTATATTTCTCTTCCAGTACCTCTTGAGCCTTCAAGGCTTCATTTAAAATAGAACCGCTTCCCA
>CBFCYP010000118.1:0-10384 GCA_965602185.1 uncultured bacterium | reverse complement strand
CGCGGCCCGTCAAAGCCTCGATACGGCGCATGCCGGCGGCGATGGCGGTCTCCTGGATTATGAAGAAATCCTCGATTTCCAAAGTGTGGTTTACGTGTGTGCCGCCGCAAAGCTCCATGGTGAAATTGCCGGTCTTGACCACTCTTACCTCGTCTCCATACTTTTCCCCGAATAAAGCGACAGCACCGAGTTTTTTGGCATCATCTATAGTCAAGTTTTTTAGCGAATCATCATTTTCAGGTGTAAAAACCTGCAGGTCGTCGTCGATTTTCTTTTTAACAATTCCCTCTACTTTTTCGATCTCCTCGTCGGTCATCGCTTTAGGATGAGTGAAATCGAATCGAAGCCTGTCCGGGGCGACAAGGGAGCCGGATTGGTTGACATGCTCACCGAGAACCATTTTCAAGGCTTTGTGCAGCAGGTGGGTGGCGGTGTGGTTGCGTTTGATATCGGCCCGGCGGGTGAAATCGATTTGTGCGGTGACTTTTGTTCCTTTAGGAAACCCGAGTGCTTCTCCTTTCTCGATATACCCAACATGAGCCACGATATCCTTGCGACGTACTAATCGCTCGACAATGAGCCTGGCTGACGGTGATTCGATAAGACCGGTATCATCGACTTGGCCACCCGATTCAACATAGAACGGAGTTTTATCTAGTATCACAAAATTGCCAGTTACATCCTCATGGGAACGGAACTCACCACTGGTGAGGGCTGTACACTTTATGGCTTGTTCAGATACACGATCGGCGTGCACCAACTTTGTTTGCTTATCCACAAATCCGAATTCTATAGATTGGTCTATTTGATCATTGATAACCTGATTAAAAGAATCATCAAACAAGGATTTTGATCGAGAACGATTACGTTGCTGTTGAAGGAGCTTCTGGAATCCTTCTGTATCAACCTCCAGTCCTTCCTCCCGGGCAATTATTTCAGTTAGATCAAATGGAAAACCGTAAGTGTCGTAGAGTCTGAAAACATCTGCCCCAGGTATTATTCGTTCATATACCTTCTTTACGCGATCGGCTATTACGCCGAAATGTTCCAGCCCGGTATCGAGTGTCCTGCCGAACTGCTCTTCCTCGGATTTTATTACCAACTCGATATGCTCTTTTTTCGATTTTATCTCCGGGTATTGATCTCCCATAAGCTTAACGAGCGGATTTACAATTTCAAATAGAAACGGTTCGTGCAGACCCAGAAGCCTGCCGTGCCGCGCGGCCCGCCGCAATATCCGCCGGAGGACATAGCCGCGCCCCTCGTTGGTTATGACGCCCCCATCGGCTATGGCGAACGTCAGCGCTCTCACATGGTCGGCAATCACCTGATGCGATACACCTTTTTCGCCCCCGGAATATTCGATTCCCGACAGCTCCGAGACCCTATTTATAAGCCCTTTGAAAAGGTCGGTATCGTAGTTGGATTCGCCGTTCTGCAGAATCATGCAGAACCGTTCCAGGCCCGCGCCGGTGTCTACCGACGGTTTGGGCAGGGGGGTCATGCTGCCGGAATCGTCGCGGTTATACTGCATGAAGACCAGGTTCCAGATCTCCATGAAGCGGTCCCCGTCGCCGTTGAGTTCGCCGGGATAGGCTTCACCCCTGTCATAATGAATCTCCGAGCAGGGCCCGCAGGGGCCGGTATCTCCCATGGCCCAGAAATTGTCCTTTTCGCCGAACCGGAGCACCCTGTCGCCCAGTTGCGGCGCGATTTTTTTCCAGAGCTTCTCGGCCTCGTTATCATCGGTGAAGACGGTGGCGTAGAGACGTTCGGGATCAAGCCCCAGGGTTTTGGTGACGTATTCCCAGGCGTAGACAATCGCCTCTTCCTTGAAGTAATCGCCAAATGAAAAATTGCCCAGCATCTCGAAAAAGGTATGATGCCTGGCGGTAAACCCCACGTTTTCGAGGTCGTTATGTTTGCCGCCGGCCCGGATACATTTCTGCGATGACGCCGCGGTTTTGTAGTCGCGTTTCTCAAGCCCCATGAAAACGTTTTTAAACTGGTTCATGCCGGCGTTAATGAAAAGCAGCGTGGGATCGTCATAGGGAATAAGGGGCGATGAAGGCACGATTTTATGCCCTCTATCCGCGAAAAACTTCAGAAAAGAAAACCTTGTTTCGTTGGAGTCCATGCGATGCTAAATAAACCATTTAATGGTGAAAATCAAGAATTAAAGCCTTCGGGAAGATTTATGCAAGCTACTTGAGAAATTCTTCTTGGAATTGCAGGATACAGGTCTTAATATATTACGATTTTTAAAGGCCGCCTGAGGATCAATCTTTTGTTTGAAAACGATGAGTATCCCTAAACCGTCAACAATACGCCAACTGGCAGAAAGATATCGCGATTTTTCGGCCCGATTGTTGTCCGATCTCGTGAAGATTCCGTCAATCTCCGGCCGGGAGGAGAAGATAATCCGCTTTCTTGAAAGGGAATTCCTGCGCTGCGGCGCGGACGAGGTACAGATAGACGGTTTTGGAAATGTCTTGGCGAGATTGGGGTCGCGGGGACCGGTTATCGCCTTCGATGGCCACGTCGATACGGTCGATATCGGGCAGCGGGGCCTGTGGGAATGCGATCCCTACCAGGGGGATTCCAAGGGGGGTAAGATCTACGGCCGCGGTGCGGTGGATCAAAAGGGTGGGCTTGCCGCCATGGTAACAGCCCTGAAAATGCTTCGAGAGTTGTCCACCGATCTGCCGTTTACCCTTTTCTTCGTGGGCTCCGTTGAAGAAGAGGTATGTGATGGTTTGTGCTGGCAATATATTATCAGGGAAACGAAAATTGTGCCCGATATGGTGATCCTCTCCGAACCTACAAACGGCACTATCTGCCGCGGTCAACGGGGCAGGATGGAGATGGAAATCCTGGTGGACGGCGTTTCCTGCCACGGATCTGCTCCCGAGCAGGGAGATAACGCCATATATAAAGTCAGTCCCATTATTTCCGCGCTGCAAAAACTTAACGAATCTCTTCCGGCGGATCCCTTCCTGGGCAAGGGGACAATCACCGCCACCAGGGTCAGGACCAGTTCTCCATCGCTGAACGCCATCGCCGATTTCGCCGCCATATACCTCGATCGAAGACTAACGGCGGGAGAGACGCCGGAATCGGCCTGGGAGCAGATCTATTCCATGGAGGAGGTCAGGAAAGTATCGGGACGGGTACACGTTCCATCCTACGAGGCCCCCAGCTGGCGCGGCACCATGTATCCGGCACTGAAATCTTACCCGTCATGGGCGCTCGATTCGGAGCATCACCTGTTGGAATATGCCCAGAGATGTCACAAGGATCTTTTCGGTACGATCCCCAATGTCGGCAAATGGAACTTTTCCACAAACGGCGTGGCCACTATGGGGATGTATAATATTCCCACACTGGGTTTCGGACCCGGCGACGAGAGGCTCGCCCACGCGCCTAACGAAGCCGTCCCCATAAATGAGGTAACTAAGGCAGCCGCGTTTTACGCTTATTTCCCCTGGATAGTGACAAGGCGGTAGCCGCCAGATATAGAATTTTATATCCTGTCTTTATAAAACCTGTCGAGCGCGATATTATTGGATTTCAGGTAACCTTGCTGGGCTTTTTTCATCTCGCCGGATCTCTGGTATTGCGAAACCTGATCGTATAATTTTTGCCGGAGCTGGATGGCGGTTTCCTTCGCTTTGGGCGTCGACGACAGTATGACGAATACCGCTATGGCGAGATCGTCAGCGGCCTTGAGGGCGTAAGAGCTGTTCCACCAGGGACGGCAGGAGATCTGATCCCAGTTTATGGCCGCGGAAGCCATGTCCATCATCTCCCGGGCCCTGACATACTGGGGATCGCCTTTGCCTCCCGCGTTTTTTATTTCTTTCACCGCCATTTTATACAGTTTCCACAACGACTGCTGTATCGGGTTCTTATCATTTCCCCACAGGAAAAACGGTTTTTTACGTTTGGCCTCGTTGTTGAATGTCTCTGAAGAGCTCTCGGTCGGTTTTAAAAACTCCTTACGCTTAACGTAACGTCGAAGCTCGGAGACTGAGACCGATCTGATTCTGCCGTCCTGGTATAAAGCTCTTAAAAGGTTCTGGCGACCGGGAATTCTATGGCCAAAATTACGTGCCTCGGAAACGGTAATAAGATATCTGGTGTTATTGGAAAATTTAGAGGTTATATTCTTTACCATATCTGAGGCCGACCGGGGGACTTTCCTAGCGCGGAATGAACCGTTCAATTGCCATGTTAATTCCCGATCTACAGGCATAAGAAGTATTCCTCCGGCTCCTTTATCCATAAAAAGGGCCGTATTGTATCTGGGGGTTATAACGGACTCATCGACAAGAATCCATTTCATCGAAAATCGCGCGCCGGTTTTTCCGGAATTTATACCGTACGCCAGATACGGTGAGTAAAGCCCCTGGGGTTTATAATAAATCCCGAAATAACGATTGCAGATTTTGTTATGCGCCTCGATCTGTCTGTCTATATCATCGTCTTCCTGAAACGGAATCAACGGCTGATAGTTTGGAGTTGTGGTGAAATCGATCTGACCCCGCTCGGCGAGAACCCGGAGTTTTTTTATTACCTGCCCGAATCCGGTTTTTATCAGAAGCTCGACTGTGCTGCCCGGGAGGTTTAAGCTAAAAGACGATTTAGGAAATTGCTCGAATATCTTTAAGATCGGAAGATAACTTCTGGTTACGATTTTTTCGAGTTCCGAGCGATCGATTCCCGGCGGCTGATACATATCTATTAAATTCGCCCATAGAAGCTGAGTCATTTTATCTCCCCGTCATTTCATTATAAGAATATTAAGCACGAGTTTGGAAAAAGTCAAGTTTGTAGGCTCACTGATTATTTGAGATTGTATTTTTGTTTAATTCTAAAGCGGTATCCTATTGCGGTGCCATTATACAGGTTACGGAAACTAACCACTCATGCCTTCAAGGAATTTCGCGTTCGTCTTGGTTTTCAATACCCTTTCAAGTAAAAATTCCATGGCTTCTATGGGACTCATCTCGTTTAGAAATTTCCTCAGGATCCACACCCGTTTAAGTTCTTCTGCCTGCATCAGGAGTTCTTCTTTCCTGGTGCTGGAACGGTTAATATCCATGGCGGGGAAAATTCTTCTGTCCGAAAGCCTCCGGTCGAGAACTATTTCCATGTTGCCGGTTCCTTTGAATTCCTCGAAAATGACGTCATCCATGCGGGAGCCGGTTTCCACCAGGGCGGTACCGCAAATAGTAAGAGACCCGCCTTCCTCGATATTTCTGGCAGCTCCAAAGAATCGTTTCGGTTTCTGTAAAGCGTTGGAATCAACTCCGCCGGATAGAATTTTGCCGGAATGCGGCACGACGGCATTATAAGCCCGAGCAAGCCTGGTGATGGAGTCCAGAAGAATGACCACATGGTTTTTATGTTCGATCAATCTTTTAGCCTTATTGATAACCATCTCTGCCACCGCTACGTGTCTGTCGGCGGGCTCGTCAAAAGTCGAGGAAATTACCTCGGCGCTTACCGAACGCTTCATATCCGTAACCTCTTCCGGCCTTTCGTCGATTAATAAAACGATCAATTTTATGTCCGGATGGTTTGTGGTAATGGCGTTGGCGATTTTCTGCAAAATGATCGTCTTGCCGGCCTTTGGAGGAGAAGTTATGAGCGCTCTCTGGCCACGACCTATGGGCGTCAGAAGATCCATAACCCTGGTTGTCACGTCTTTGGGATCGTGCTCCAGCCTGAGTTTATCGTTAGGGTAAAGAGGGGTAAGATTGTCAAAAAGAACCTTGTGTTTGGCAATTTCCGGATTCTCGAAATTGACCGCCTCAATTCGCAGCAAAGCGAAATAACGTTCGTTATCTTTGGGCGGACGGACCTGTCCGGAGACGGTGTCGCCGTTACGCAAATCGAAACGTTTGATTTGTGACGGGCTGACATAGATATCGTCAGGTCCCGCCAGGTAATTGTAATCGGGACTTCTAAGAAAGCCGTAACCTTCCGGCAAAATCTCCAGAACGCCCTCGGCAAATATCAAACCGTCCTGTTCGGTTTTGCCTTCGAGAATTTTGAAAATAAGCTCCGATTTTCGCAGGCCCGATACGCCGGGAATATTCAGTTCCTCGGCAAGCTCGGTTAATTCCGCGATAGTCTTTGATTTTAGTTCTACGATATCCATGTCTTTAACTGCCTCTCCTACAGTTTTCATTTTTTTATCCGATCTGATTGAAGTTATATGCGGTTTGGCAAAACAGCCTTCCGATAATTTTATCCGGCAACTAAACCGCGATATTGATTCTATTTATTTTATTGTTTCCGCGGGGGCGTCGCCCCACAGTTTTTCGAGAGAATATCTGTCTCTGATTTCAGGCTGAAATATATGGACAACCACCGTAATATAATCAAGAAGAACCCAACCCAATGCCTGAAATCCTTCCTTATGCCAGGCTTTCACGCCCCTTTCGTTTAATCTGTCAATAATATTCTCGGCTATCGCCTTCACGTGAACATCCACCGATCCGCTACAGATTACAAAATAATCGGCGACGTCGGAACATTTTCTTATATCAAGTATCCGGATGTCAATACCATTTTTATCGAGAGCGTATTTTGAGATTGCCCTGGCAAGGCGTTTAGGTGTCAACTAAAGGTTTTCCTCCTTTGTTAATCTTAAATTTTCGACAACATCCTTATATTCGGAGCCCGCTATCACCGTAACATCGATATCAAGAAGATTGTCAGCCAGCTTTATTAGCAAAATATCTTTTTCTTTTAGGTTCATTCGAGACGCGATGGCCCTGGCCTTTTCCGAAATCCCGCCGGACGGACCGCCTCTCCTGTCGATGACCAGGGTTTTGTCGAATCCGTAAAACTCGGCGTCGGCTTTTTCGATTATGTCATAAAGCAAACCGTCTTTCCCCGGAAGGAGCGCGTTAGCGAGATCCTCGCAGGCCCCGGCTGTACCGCAGCCATTTAACAGCTGAATCGTAACCGGCGTAACGGCGGGTTCGGATCTGTATGCCCGACTCTGATTGAAAACCATCGACCCGATAAAAGTGAGTATGGCGGCCGATAAGAATATGATAGCCCAACCGGAAAACCCGAGATTGGAAAAGGAGATGAAAGCAGATTTTTTTCGGGCCCTGGCCCTATAACTTTTGTTTTTAGTCATCTGTTTTGAAGGTGTAAAGCGGGTATTCGGCAGGGATGTACCCCGATTAGCGATTTTCCTCCATTAGGTTATAATGTTCATAATCGTCGCCGCCGAACCATCTATATGTTTCGGCGTGCTGCCGATAATCGAGCCTGAAATTAAAGTGTTTGCTCGGACGCCAATCCAGCGAAATACCGGGAACGATAACTCCGTCGTCGGCAATGGAAGTGCTCCCGGAAATTAGCCGCGAGGGTGTATGAAGGAACCCCAGGTCGATCCTTATCTTCAAGGGGTCGGAAAATGCGTATTCGATGGAGTTCATGTACAATCCTATATTGCCGGTGCGGCCGCCGCCCGAATAAAAAGCGAAAGAATAACTGTGCTTCATGGTCAGTTTCGACGGATCAAACAGCGAAGCGGGATTGTCGCCCACGTACGATTTATTTTTCATATCCGGCGCAACTTGTGCCTGCGCGATTATCGGTATCAATAGTATGATTAATATCGTCAGCCTTTTCATTTTCTCACCTCGATAATTATACCGAAAGAGGCATACTCTGTCAACTCAATTTATAATACACTTAAACAGCCTACCTGGTTCCATTTTTAATTAGACCTTCCGCAAAGCTAAGCTCTTCGGCCGAATTAATGCCGAATCCCTCGTTGGAATCCGATGCTGCCAGGGCGCCGACAGTCTCTCCCCGCTTCACGAATATAGAAACGCTGTCGGTGAGATAGTATTCTTTCTGGTCATTATCATCTTTTAATACGCCGAGGATTTTTTCAAGTTTTTGCCAGTCGAAGCAATACGCGCCCGTATTGACCTCCTTTATTTTTCTAATCTCTTTATCGGCATCCCGGTGTTCGACTATCGCCTTTAACAATCCTTTTTCGTCCCGAACGATCCGGCCGTATTTGCCCGGGTCATCAAGCAAAACCGTCAATACCACGGCGGCGGCGGCCAGGCGGTGTCTTTCTTCCACAAGTCTTTTTATGGTCTCGGGTTTCACCAACGGCATATCTCCGCAAAGGACAACCAGATCGCCGGAGAATCCTCTCAGGTGTTCCCTGGCCATCATAACAGCATGACCGGTACCGAGTTGCCTGGCCTGAAGGGCGAAAAGCACATTTCTGTCGGCCATCGCCTCGCGGACCGGTTCGGCCTTGTGTCCGATTACGAGAATTTGCCTGTCTATGCCGGCTTTCCGGGCGGCGTCAATAACGTAATCCACGATATATTTGCCGTTCAGCCTGTGCAAGGCCTTGGGAAGATTGGATTTCATCCGTTTCCCTTTCCCGGCAGCCAGAATAAGAGCGATTTTGTCCGTATCCTGCGTCAAATTATAACTCCCTGTTGGAAATATCGACGGCTGAACAAATTTATCAAGATTTCAGGCTGGTTTATTTTTGGAATCAACTATGACTATGGTTGGTTTAAACTTATCGGATTCTTCCTTATGGATTGTGGCATAGGCGATTATGATGATAAGATCTCCCACCTGGCCGAGCCGGGCCGCGGGGCCCTTCAGCATGACTTCCCCGGAGCCGGCTTTGCCCTCGATTACATAGGTCTCGAACCGGGCGCCGTTGTTGAGGTTTACGATCTGCACCTTTTCATAAACCATGATGCCGGCGGCATCGAGCAGGTTTTTATCGATAGAGATAGAACCTTCATAATTGAGATCGGCGCCGGTCACGACGGCCCGATGGATCTTCGATTTCATCACCGTTATCTGCATAACTACAGCATGGTAATCTAATGGGGTCAACCGGATTGTCAAGGGAAAACGGGGTAAGTTTATAAGATATGAGATCAAAAAAAGCCGGGTTGAGCGGCCCGGCTTTTTTATTATTTTCAAATCGGGATTATCTCAAACTGAAATAAACCAGCGGCCTGATCATCAGGGCATCGGCATAAGCGTCGCCGTCGGAATCGACCTCGATATCGATATATTGAAGTTTCCGGTTGGCGCCGCGCGGAGTTATGATGTTGTGTTTAATAAGGCCGTTTTCATCGTGATCCATCAATTTCCAGTCCATGAGCTGAGTGATATCGGACGCCGTCTCGCCGAGAAATCTCAGCTGCACGGTGCCCGGCTCGTAATATCCGGTAAATTTGGGGATGCCGTATTCCACTATTATAGAATCGATTTCGGCGTTGGCGGGAAGTTCCAGCGGAATCGCTATGGTTACGGCCCGGCTGCTCTCAACCACTTTCTCCGGCCCGTGAACATATATCCATATTTTACCGTCATATTCGAGCATCCTCCCGGCGGTCTCCCAGTATTTGTGATAAGGCCCGGCGAAATATCCCTCGAACATCCTGCCGCCCTTGAACTTAAGGTTGGTAGCCTTTTCATCCTTCAATGTCCACACCAGCCCGTCGGACGATTCTATCTCGTATTTTTTGATGAACTCCGAGGTACCGAGATGCAAGACTTTGGCGCCGGTCTTTAAAGCCGGATCGGTGATGGGCGGTCTGGGTTTGGGCTTCGGTTTGGGCTTGGGTTTCGGTTCCTCTTTGGGCTTGGGAGGCTCGGGCGGAGGAGGCGGTTCGGTTTTTACGATCATGATATCGACCGCCACGGTCGCACCGGGCGCGACTTCACCTATTAATTTTATTGTAGAATCGCTGTCGAATTTGGCCATGACGGAATATTCTCCGGGCGGGATATCCTCCAGCACGAAAATACCGGTGGTATCGGTGAGGGTGGAGACCTGCTGGGGGATGGTGAACACCGCCGCCCCGGCCAGCGGCTCGCCCTCGACGTTGGTGACCTGTCCCCTGATGGTGGCCGGTTTCTTGGCGCAGCCGCTCCAGATGACCGCGAATATTAACATTATTATGCTGAAGTATTTGGTGATTCTCATCGTCTCCCTCCCTATGAGGCCGCATATATATTCAACGGAGGCCGGCTTGACCGAATTCCTCCGCTATCTACCTGTACCTTATATTATCAAAATCGTCAGATAATCTCAAGTCATTAATGCAAAAAAGATTGGGAAATTCTGACTTCGGCAATAAGATTATTGACATGATCCGAACACCCATAAAAGTATTTCGCGTTTGACTTTTTGTTAATTTTTAATATCTTAATAGAGAACCATTTTTCGGGGAGTGTTTGCGATGAAGGCTATAAGAGCCTTAACCATACTGGTATTTTATATGCGTCAGGATGGAATAGAATGACATCCTGACGCTCTATGCGCCCTCATGATGTCGCCGGGCTCCATCATGAGGGA
>CBFCYP010000117.1:0-10407 GCA_965602185.1 uncultured bacterium | reverse complement strand
TGCAGGATTTCTTCCTGGATAAATCATCTCCCACCTTCACCTGCGGCGGGCTGGCTATTATCCCCAAACTGCAAAGGCTGATCTCGGCGTTCCGGGAATGCGGGCGTCCGGTTATATACACGCGGCATGTTCATCATCCCGGGCGGCTCGACATCGGCATTATGGAATGGTGGTGGGAGGGGATCTGCCTGGAGGGAAGCCCGGAGAGCGAGATACATCGGAGCATCGCCCCGCTTCCCGAGGAAAAGGTGATTCTCAAGCATCGTTACTCGGCGTTCTACAACACAGATCTGGAGACGGTCCTGCGCTGCCTGAAGATCGAGGACCTGGTGATCTGCGGAATTATGAGCAACCTCTGCTGCGAATCTACGGCCCGGGACGCCTATTTCCGCGATTACCGGGTGTTTTTCCCGGCCGACGGCACCGGCAGTATCAACGAGGAGATGCATCTGGCTACCTTGCTCAACCTGGCTTTCGGGTTCGCGTATGTTACCGAGTGTGAGGAGATCATGCAGGATTTGAAAAAGCTGCAAAGTGAAATTGTGGCGAGGTAACAAAAATCATACTACTCCAAAAAATCAAATGTGATATGCCCCGCACGGCGCTGCGTTATGCTATCGAGAAATACCCCGCGGCCAGGCGCAAAGAGGGCATGAAGAAGGATTGACATTGCATCCGCGGTCTCATAGTCTATGTTTTGAAGAATACCAATTATAAGGAGAAGAGAATGAGGAACATGATGTTTACGATCATCCTGCTGTTTGTAGTGGCATCGCTGAGTTGCGGTCCTGCGGTGGATGATCAGGCCCTAAAAAACAAAGCCATCGCTCTACAGGCGCTCGATGTCTTAAACAACCATGAATACGAAAAGCTGGATCAATTGTACGTGCAGGATTTCAAACGCTATTGTCAGGCCACTCCCGAGGCGGTGGTCGAGAGTCTCGATGATTTCAAAGCTCTTTTAGCCGAATGGGACACGCAATTCCCGGACGCATATAATGAACTCCACATGATAGCGGCGGATGGTGACCTGGTGGCGTTTTATATGACCTATTCCGGTACCCAGGAAGGCCAGATGGGCCCGTTTCCCGCAACGGGTAAGAAAATGTCCGTCGAATGCGCCGGATTCCATCGATTGGAGAATGGAAAGATAGTCGAGACCTGGGTGACCTGGGATAACCTGGCGGCGCTGACCCAGCTCGGTCTGTTTCCGCCGCCGTCGGCGGGTGAGTAACGGATTTTCCTGATAACGGTCGGTAGCGTGGGACTCTCCGTCTGAGTATCTGTTATCGGAGGATCTCAGTAAATGCTGGCGGTAGACATGGGGAGGTTGCTATGGGAATTTCCACAAAATTATTCGGGGAGAAGAGAAGTTTAAAAAGATCTCTCATCTTTTTGGCGCTTTGCGCGATTTTGTGGGTTTCGGCGTTCATGATCGGGATAGCGGATAATCTTCCGGGACTGCTATTGCTATATCTGGGGGCTTTCGGTTTAATACTTGCGTTCGTGCACGGCTGGCGGAAATCAAAGAAATATATGATTCTTACAATAAGCTCTTTTGTAGGGTTTTTTGTATTCGCCATCCTGCATAATGTATTTGAGGGGCTGGGGAAAGATTTAATGGATATAGTTTTCGTATACTATATTTTCGCAGGATTAGGTGTATTTTCGTTTTTTTTGGCGCTATTGGCCTGTCCGGTCGGATTCCTGACAGGAATTTTCGGGTTTGCGATATTGAAATCCAAAGAATATAGAGAAAGGAAGAAACAACCGAAGCAGGACGGATGAAATCTATACTTGAAATCGACGATTATCTAAGGGATCTGGAAGCGGTTAACCGTTTTTCCGGCGCTGTTCTTATATCCAGGGGCGATGAAAACATATTGCTGAATTCCTACGGGTACGCGGATAGGTCATGGATGATAAAAAACAATACTAACACCCGTTTCAATACGGCGTCAATGACCAAGCTCTTCACCGCCGCGGCGATACTGCGGCTTATCGATCAGGGGCTGATTTCGCTTGAGACAAAGGCAATCAAGTTTCTGGGGCTGAAAAAGTCGGCCATTTCTCCCGATGTCAATATCTTCCACCTTCTGACCCATACCTCGGGAATCGCCGATGACTGCGAGGAGGAGGATGGCGAGGATTATGAGGACTTGTGGAAGAGCAAGCCGAATTACTCAGTACAGGATACGGCCGATTTTCTTCCTCAATTCATATATAAAAAAAGGAACTTCGAGCCGGGAGAAAAAAGCAGATACTGCAACTGCAGTTTTATTCTGCTGGGACTGATAATCGAGAAAGTTACCGGTTTGAGCTACCGTGAATATGTGAATAAGAATATCTTCGCCGCCCTCGGCATGGAGAAAACCGATTTCTTAAGGCTGGACGGCGCTCATGATAACATGGCTGTCGGTTATTATCCGGTCTCGATCGGCGACCCTGAAAATGTTATCTGGCGAACCAATATATACTCATTTCCACCTGTTGGCTCTCCCGAAAGCGGCGCCTATTCAACCGTGAACGATTTGCATATATTTCTGAAAAAAATACAGAACGGCAGTCTCCTGTCAAAGGAGTTGATCGCGGAGTTTTTGTCTCCCCATGTTCACTATAGAGATGGGGATGATTATACCTGGAAATACGGATATGTGTTTAAATTTATGATTAACAAAAAAGGGGATATTGTCAGCTACCGAAAAGGGGGAATTAACAGGGGCGTTTGCGCCATGATGATTTATTATCCTCGAAACGACATTAATTTTATCATATTATCAAACCTCGACAACGCTGCCTGGGAACCGGTAAAGAGGATCGATAAGATGATCCTGTCGGGGCATATCTGAAATTGGTCAGAAGTCCCGACGGGAGCGCGGGGCTCCGAACCTACTTCTCGGCCACATGTATCCCGGCAATTCCGCGCCAGAGGGGATAATACTCGACCGAAGCAAAACCGACGTATTTCAGCATATCTTCTATATCTGACGGCTTGAAATAATTCCTCGCCGAATAAGCGAGGTAACTATAGGCGCCCGGCTGGCCGGATATAACATTTCCCACGGATTTGACCACCGATGAATAATAAAAGCCGGATAGCTTTTTTAATATTATAGATTCGGGCTGGCTGGTTTCCACAATTACCAGCCGTCCACCCGGAGCGATCACCCGGTATATCTCCTTGAGATACAATTCGCTTTTTGGGTTTTTATATGTCAGGTTGCGGAATCCGAAGGCTATCCCCAGGACATCGAAATAACCGTCGTCGAACGGTAGCGAGACGGCGTCGGCTACCTGAAATGTTATTCTATCTTCCAACCCGATCCTGGCGGCCTTGTGTTTTGCCAGATCCAGCATCGGCTCGCAGAAATCGGCGGCGACTATCTCGGTTTCAGGTTTTGCATACTTGGCTAGTTCAATTGCCAGGTCGCCGGTACCCGAGCAAAGATCCATGATCCGCCCGGGATTCGATTCCAGGCAGATTTCCGCTGTTTTTTTGCGCCAGCGCTGATCTAGGCCCAGAGTCAACAGGCGGTTCAGGAGGTCATATTGATGCGGCACTTTTGAAAACATACGGTAAAGGGGACGGTAGTTGGAATCGTTCTCCTTAATGCTAGTATTATTGTTCTCCATCGGCGCCATAATCGGCGCGGAATATATAAACTGATTTATGTGTAGGCAATTAGTTTTGGCATTAAAATTACCGGCGCCCTTCATAGAGCGCCGGTAATGTTAAAAAACTTATGTCAAAATAAAGCTGTTCGTTACTTCTTGCCCTTGTCCTTTTTCCCCTCGCGGCTTTTACCTGTGGCTTTCCTGGCATTAGTTTTCTGCTGCTCTTTCGTCTCTTTCTCCTTCTTGAACTGGCTGTGCATACCTGCGTAGCTGCTCCCCTTTTTTCTCATCCTGATGATTTTATCCGGGGAGCATTGATGTTTTTCCGCCAGAAACTTGAGATTCACCAGGTTGATGATATCGCTGTCATCCAGACGAATCTTGTGCCATTTATTTCGCGGCGTTTTGTTAAAATGGCCCCAGGCATTACCGAAGGGGGGGCCGGGACTGGCGGCGAATTTAACATAATAGATCGCCGGGGATAGCCCGTATTTCAACGTTATCTCCATCCAGGACCTGCCCGAAAAGCGCAAATCCGCTATAATTATGGGTGATACCGCCAGACGGTTGGATATAAAAAAGACCACCGCCATCTCATCGTCCGGCAACGACCTCGCCCTGACCTTCTCGATCTCCCTTTCTTTCACGCCGTAATGAGTTCCGATGGACAGGTGGAATTCCCTGATACCGTCACGGTCGGCTGAAATGCCTACGTTTACATCGGAAGAGGCTTTATCAATTGAAAAGGCGGCAAAAAGAATCGGCGACAATATAAAAATAAAAAATTTGCGCATGATAATACCTCCCTGATTTTAAAATTTTCTATATCTATCATTTTATCGGTAAGATTCAATACAAATATAAGGATTTTTTTCAAACATTGATTTCGCAGAAGACGCTGGATTCGTCGACTTCGAGGATTTTCGAGCTTACATCAAGTTCCGCTGTCAACTCTTCAAACTCCTTCGGGCTGACGGTGGTCGCCTTGAAGCCATCTTTACAGATTATTACGCCGTCCCCGGTTCTTGACATATCGATTTCCCCCAGCAGCCCGGCGGCGGCCTGCAGCCGGAACCATTCCAGCCGCTGATCCCAGAATTTCTCGGAATAGGAGGAAAAAAGAGCAATGCCTCCCGGCTTGGTTACCCTGATGCTTTCGCGAATCAGCTCTTTGTGGTCAACATGAAACGCTGAAATACCATTCTGTATACATATGACTTTATCGAACGTTTTATCCGGAAACACAAGATCGACAGCGTCCATACAGGCGATATAACATCCCTTTAAACGCCTGACAATATCAGACGCCGAAACCAGGCTTGAGAGCGACGTATCTATCCCGATTGTCATGGCCGCCTTATTCGCAAACATCGGTAGAGCTCTTCCGTAACCGCAACCGAGATCCAGGATAAGATCACCCTGATTAATCTTTCCGCAAACATGATCTATTTCGGCCCTGAGGTATTGACGCACCCGCGGCGGCGCGATTTCATAGACTATCTTCAGCCTGGCGGACGAGAGTTTGTCTGAATAGTAGCCGATAGATCTCTCCTTTTGTCGAATTATAGGGGATATAGGCCGGTATGTCATTGATTACTATATATAAGGAAAGGAGAATTTCGGTCCTTAATTCGGGTAAAACCGCGTATTCTATTGAATAATAACAAGTTATGATTATCGAATGCGACCCGAAATGAATATTTATAAAAATATAGAAAAATTATTAAATATCTTGACTATTATATTAACTTTATTAATATTTATGCGTATATAAATTGAAATAGTTAAGAAAAGGAGGCCTGATGGCAACAGATTGGAGGGAATTAACAGCACTTACGGGCGGAGACCCGATTATCATAGAAAAGGTAAAACTGACCGGCAAGGATATTTCTATTACGGGCAGCTTTGAATTGCCTCCCCTGGCACGGTTGACCATGGAGGACCAGGTGTTCATCGCCATGTTTGTGCGTTGCCACGGATCCATAAAAGAGATGGAGCAGATATTCGGGGTGAGCTACCCCACCATAAAAAACCGGCTCAACAAAATTGCCGAGCAGCTGGAGGTGACCAAAATCGACACGGTTCAGGCGAAAAACGAGGTGCTCGATCAACTTGAACAAGGCGAAATAACGGTAGATGAGGCTCTTAAAAGATTGAAAAGATAACGAAGGAGGATATCATGAGTGAAGAACGCAAACAGATATTAAAAATGCTGTCGGAGGGAAAGATCGACGTTTCCGAAGCCGAGAGGCTTCTGGACGCCGTCAATGAAACGCCGGAGAAAACCGAACTGGCGGAAACTACGGGTGAGAAAACAAAGCTGAAATATCTGCGCGTGCAGGTCGAGCCCAAGGCAAACGGTAAAGGCGAGCGGGTCAATATCAGGGTGCCGCTTCAGCTTATCCGGGCCGGCGCCAAGATAGCTTCGTTTTTGCCCAATGGCGCCAAATTCAATATCGAGAGATCGTTGAAAGACAAAGGAGTTAATTTCGGCCTGTCGGAGATAAATCGCGAGAATATCGACGAAATAATTAACGCTCTGCGGGAGATGAGCATCGATGTCGACAGCGATGACGAGATGGTGAAGATTTTCTGCGAGTAAAGGCCCGATCGCAATTACCAAGTAGGCACTCACTTGGTAACATGTTTGTGACTTGATATATCAACCGAACGGACGTTCGCGGCCCAACGCCCTGCGGATGTTCACGATCTGCCCGGCGTGGTAGAACTCATGCATCAGCAAAAAGCAAATCCGTTGCCAGACTGCTCTCTTCTCGCCCTCCTCACCGACTTCTTCGGCGAGAGCCGATTCATCGATATTATCTATAGCTTTAATAGTCCGATTATGAATATCGTTTAGCCAGTTCCGCAACTCCGCCATGGAGGGATAAACCGACGGATCATCGGCCAATTCCGAGCCGCCCGTAAAGAGATCTTTCAGCCTCTCCCAGTCGTCGGTCGTATCGCCGAGTTTTATCAACATGGTACCGTCGGAATAGACGATATGCCCGGTCAACCAGCGAATGTGGTTGGGGATCTTATCTACCGTAATCAGCGATTCCGGCTCGGTAACATCCTCCAGAATGCTTTTGGCCACCATTTTGTTTATATTCACCATGTATTTGAGCTGCTCTTTGATGGTCATATCGCGCTCCCTGTAAAGGTTCGTATTTTTTCGGCTCGTAAGATCTGTTTTTTGGAATTCAAAGTCAACCGGAAAGGGAAATTTAATCAAAACTGCTGATGTGTAATCCATGTCTTGATACAACCTTCAACGGCTGGGTGGCATGCTTTTCCATCGAAGATGGATAAGCATGTTGTTTTGTGTTTCGGGAAATGCGATTCCCGAAACAAAGGGCTTTTTAATCTGTTGACGGTATTTAACATGCGCCAATGGGGCTGCGGGAATCATAGTTCCCGCAGCACAGACATCGAAGATGGATAGGCATGTTGTTCCGTCTTTCGCATGCTTATGCCCTCGGCCCCGCCTTTGGCGGGGCATGCCACCCTTCGCTTCTCAACTATATCAGGACAGAACGATGTTCTGTCCCTACGGCTATTCTAGGCCACGGGTTTACCTTGACAACGGAAATTTCGTCATTTTATTAAGAGCTACCGTGAGGACATCGTTAAAAATAACGGCGCTTCTGATATCGGCTTGTTTTATTCTATGTTGGGGATGCGCGGGTAAAAAGCAGCAGGCCAAAGAGACCGATATGCAAAAGATCACAATAAATACATCGCTCGACAGCAGTTTTCAGCTTATGCACGATCAAACCGCGATAATTGAATCGGAGGATCTCTCGGTTAAATTCGCGAACGTATCCGAGGATTCCCGCTGCCCGGTGGGGGTGGTGTGTGTCTGGCCGGGCCAGGCCAAGATCGAACTGGAGATAATACATAATGATAAAGAACCTGCAAAAATAACGCTAACCAGCCTTACCGGACAGGAGAAGCTCGCCGAAAAAGATGTCGACGGTTACTCCATAAGACTTCTGGAGGTTAAACCGCCCAGGACACCGGAACAGGAATTGACGTTTTCTGATTACCATATTACTCTGGATGTTTCCAAAAGCAGATAGCCGGAAAATCGGAAAATTGTCGAATTGACAGGTTTCCAATGACCTGATTTATGCCTGGATAAAGCTATTTATCAAATATTGCTTTCGAGCAATAAATTCCGTATAATCGTCGCATGGTCGATATAAAAAAGTCATGGGATAAGATAGCGGAACATTATAATAACCGTTACGAGATCTCCTGCGATGTTGTTCATTACGGTCCGCTCTGCCCCGGCGAGGATAAGTTACGCCTGCTGGGAGATATAAAAGGGAAAAAGGTGATAGACCTGGGGTGCGGCGGCGGCCAGAACGCCGTGGCGCTGGCGAAACCTGGCGCCGAAGTTACCGCGGTGGATTTATCCACGGAACAGATAAATCGGGCCGAAATGCTCGCCTCCGATCACGGGGTATCGGTCCATTTCAAACAGGCCGATATCTCCTCCATGCCTTTTATCGAGAGTCGCAGCTTCGATATCGCTATCTCCGCATGCTCGATAGCATTTCTTGAGAAGATCGAGATGGTTTTCAGGGAAGCATACAGGATATTGAAGCCAAGAGGCAGGTTTATACTATCGGATATGAACCCGCTTCAGTATCTGCTCGATGAAACCGAAGAGGGGGTGGTATTCAATAATTCGTATCATCAAAGATCCTTTCCGATCAACTGGTCCTGGGAGTTCGATGAACTGAACAGAGCTCCGCGTTTCCGGCATTATGTCAGGATGATATCCGATTATGTTAACTCTCTGATCGACGCCGGTTTCATCGTGAAAAAAATCCTGGAGCCGGAGTCGACTCTGGAAACGCCTCATAAAGGATTTTCCGAGGAGATCATGGAGGAATACCCGTACATAGCGAAACATATCCCCATTACATTCGTAATTTTATGCAAAAAACCATGACCAAAAAAGCAGTCTTGAAATACTGGGAAAACGTCAGGAAACTTACGTTGAGAGTCTTTGATCTTTTCCCCCTCGATAAATTCGATTACAGGCCTGTTGACAATGTCCGCAGCGTCGCCGAGCAGTTCGACCATATACTGATCTGCGAGCTTTACGCCCGGATCGGCATGCTTACCGGCATCTGGGATATCGCGCCGTTTTCCGGGGAGAGAGACCTCAGCAGAAATATACTGCGGGATAAACTTTATAAAGAAAACAAAAAAACGCTGGGCCTTTTACGGATGCTTCCGGAAGGGCAGTTTATAAAAATATACAAAACGCCTTTCGGAGCGATTTCCGGAGAGGCAATTATATATGAAACAATCGACGAGGAGATTCATCACCGGGGTAATCTCTACACGTATTTAAGGCTGTTGGAAATTGCCCCGCCGCAGATGGTTCAAAACTACGGTGAACTTTTCATGGAGGACTAAAATGAAATTCGATATGGGAAAGCTTTTCGAGAAAATTGAGAGCTATCGAGATGACGTTATCGAGATACAGAAAACTTTAACCGCCATCCCGGCGCTGGCGCCCGAAAACGACGGCGACGGGGAGGAGAAAAAAGCTCAGGCGTTGCGGAAGTACCTCATAAAGGCCAAATTTCCCAAACCGAATGATTATAACGCCTCCGACCCGCGAGTATCGGTCGGCTACAGGCCCAATTTTTTGTATAAGTTCGATGGCGAGGATAGTGCCAGGACAGTTTTTGTTATGTCCCATCTTGACATTGTACCCGAGGGCGAAATCAGTAAGTGGAAAAGCGATCCGTTTGAACTAAAAGTTATGGGAGACAGGATCTTCGGACGCGGCGTGGAGGATAACCAGCATGGCCTGACGGCATCCATACTGGCTGCCAGGGCTTTGATTGATCTGGAAATAACGCCGAAATATAACATCGGTCTGCTTTTCGTCGCCGACGAGGAGGTCGGCTCGAAGTATGGTATCGATTATATATTGAAACATCATAAGATATTTAAGAAGAACGATATTATTATAGTGCCCGATTCGGGCGACGCCCAGGGTAAAACCATAGAGATAGCCGAGAAATCGATCTGCTGGCTGAAAGTCGAGACCACTGGCCGTCAATGTCACGCGGCCCGGCCGGATCAGGGAACCAACGCCTTCTTTGCGGCGTCCACGCTGGCGGCTAAAATTCACGAGCTTTATAAAATCTTCAACAAGAAAGACAAACTCTTCACTCCCGCGACGTCGACATTCGAGCCGACCAAGAAGGAGGCCAACGTCCCCAATGTCAACACCATTCCCGGCGACGACGTTTTCTGGGTCGACTGCAGGGTGCTTCCCGAATATAAACTCGTAGAGGTCGAGGGGCAGATCAGGGATTGGGCCGATAAGATCGAAAAAAGCGAGGGCGTGAAAATAAAAATAAGTCGCGGTCAGAGAGCCCAGGCCGCTCCGCCAACGTCCAAGGACGCCCCGGTGGTTAAGGCTCTTTCCAGGGCGATCAAAAAAGTCTACAATGTTAATCCTAAGGTTTGCGGAATCGGGGGCGGCACCGTGGCGGCGTTGATACGTCGCAAGGGATACCCGGCGGCGGTCTGGAGCCGTATCCATGAATCGGCGCATCAACCCAACGAGCATACCGATATATCAAACATCATCGGCGACGCCAAGATATTCGCGCATATTTTCATGGACGCTTAATATAGTATTCCGAATAGCAGGCGCCGCCTGGTAACCAACTCAATTGTGTCCTGGTTGCCAAGCACCTGGGTTTGTTGAAAAAGTCCTTGTTTAGAAGGCAAGTATTATAGTACAGATAAATA
>CBFCYP010000116.1:0-10516 GCA_965602185.1 uncultured bacterium | reverse complement strand
AAGGCTTGCGGCCGAAACAATTACATTTCTTGTCAGTCTTACCATTTTCATTTCTACCTTAAACGAATAAAACCTACAATCGGTTCCATATTGAATATCATTATTAATATCGTAAATAATGGTACCGAACTTCAATAGAATTTTAAAGAATACCGAACATTCTTTTATAACTTCTTATAAGGCAAGCGGTTAATAAACGTCCTGTATGGCCCGATATTCTCGAAAAATCCTTAATCGCCCCCTTTTAACAAATCTATTTCTTCAATTTCGGGCTTTTTGCCAAGAAGACACTCAAGATAATATTTCGTTTTAAGCTTTTCGCCGGTAGCCATTTCCACAAGATCGAACCAGTCATAAAGGGCGCCATGTTTGAAATATTTCTCAATCAAATATCCCGCGGTCGCCGGGTTATCTATTATGCTGCCGTTGATTTCTCTCATATGATGCATGGTTTGCGCGGCAATTAAATCTGCCAAGATATAATTTTGTAAATATACCGGTTGTTCCGCAAAGCGGCAAATGGATGCCCAGGCTTCGGAACCGTCCTGTCTTTCGCAAAACAAAAGTCGTTCCATAATATCCCAGAACAGCTTATCGGGATTTTCGGCGTTGGTGCGGTACAATTCCATTTCAAAATATGTATATGCCAGCATAAACCTTAAATTGATTATTTTGCTTTCATTCAATTGTCTTATAATTTGCGGGATGTTTTCTTCGGAAATATTCATATATCTGGCCAACCAATCAGGCTGATAAAGGATTTCTTCGCAAATGGTCGCCATTGATTCACAAATTACGCCATCGGTACGTACCCGCATTATATAATGCTCCTGATCGATGAGCGCCGTGTGTAACGCATGACCATACTCATGATAAAGAGTCTTATATGCCGAAAACCCATCATCGATGAACGCCAAAATTCTTATATCATCAGGTATTTGAACCGCCATACATAATCCGTTTTGAAGTTTATTTTGCCTTGGTTCCAGATCAAAGAATATATTAGTCCCTTCGGTACTAAATCCAAGTGCGTTGAAGGTTTTATGCATCATAGAAATCAGTTCGTCTTTCATGAATCTAGATTCAAAATTCGATAAATCCGGGTCGTATAGGACATCCCAAATCTGGAGTTTATCAACGCCCAATTTATCTTTTTTATCCAGATATATCTTAAGGTATTTATCGCGGCTGGCGAGGTTAAGCCCGTCCAAGAGTTTTAAAAGATCTTCGGGCATCATACCCATAGCATTCAATTCGAATTCCACAAAGTCATCGAAATCTTTATACCGGGCCATTCTGTTCCGTTCCTCCGCCAATATTTTTAGACCGGGGGCAACTTTCTTTCCAATCGATACTTTGGCGTTCCAGGCCCTTTCACGTCTATTCCTTTCAGGATCGGTACGGTAGATTTTTCGCAGATAATTATCGGTTCGCTTTTCACCCTCAAATTCAGGTCTATAACTGATAAAATTCTCCGACAGCGACATTTGAATGTTTCCGATACTCGTACCAAAGTAACACCAGTCCGTTAAATACTTTATATAGGCCAGTCTGGCGGCGCGATTCAATACAGGATTTTCAAACAGATCCTGTATCCGCTTCAGACGATCAATATTATATTTTGTATAGACCAATATCTGGTACTCCTTGGAGGCGCGCTCCAGGTTCCCGGTATACTGGCCGCCTCTATAATATTCCCACCGCGCCGCCGCGAACATGGTGTCGACCTTTTCCATGCGCTGTTGTATCTCCACCAGCCAGGCGGAATCGGCGGCGATATGCTCCGGCCGATATCCCATGGACCAGCATTCCGCGGCCGCGAACATCACAATTAACCCTATGGCTTTTTTCATTGTCAATCCCCGATTATGATATCATTACTTTTATTCGCCCGCCTCTATATATTCCTTCTTCGCTTCCACCATCTCGCCATCCCTGTAATCGAAAAGATAAAACGGTACACCCTGGTTGTAAAGGGAATCAGCTTTCTGTTTTATATCGATCGGCCCCCTTATGGGATCGTTGGATGCAATTACAGAACCTCGATAATTCAGCCTGTATATCATGGCCGGCCCCACAATGGTCCTTCCCGGCAGATGATCTAAGAGCACCAATTTGCTTTTTTCGAAATCGAGCCCGGAATCTTTCATGTCGTTTATAATGCCTCTTACCAGCGTCTGCGTGGTGCGATATTCCCGGGTTGTTATATCAATGGCGATTATGTTAACGGCGAAATAAGCCAGAAGTAACAACGACAATAAAATTTTCAAAGCGCCGCGTTTTTTCATCTCCCAGATAAATTTGTAAAATAGATACCCTCCCACGACAGTAAATCCCAGGGACGGCAGATATATATTCCGCGAGGTTACCTTATAATTCAGGGGAATGATAGGAAGTAAAGTTATGAATGTAAGTAATATGAAAAACCGGACCTGCTTCGGGGATTTCAAATAAATCCAGACCGAAAACGGAACGAATAATATCACAGCCGCAATATTAATCCCTTTCCAGAAATAGAACAAAGGTCCCAGGGAGGATGACAGCTTTGCGAAATAGGGATGTGTCGGTGACGGTATAAAAAACCATCCCAGGTAATCGAACAGAACCCGGAAAATATGAAAACCGGGATAGTAATAATCCTCCACTATCCCCGGCCTGTCTATTAAGAGCGTTCTTGAAACAAAATAAACCAAAAGCCCGATTATGCCGCTGAGTATTACAGGAGTAACTTTTTCTCCAAGATTTTTCCGCTCGGAGAACAGAACGGCAAATACGGAAAACGCTATCGGCGCTGCCACGAAATCTTCAACTATAAGCAAACCGAGAAATGAAATAATAATAAAATAGACCAATGATCTCCGGGATCCGGCGCTAATATAATCATGGAGATGCCACAATCCATAAATATAAAACAGCGCCGCCAATAGCCGTATGGTGCCGTAAAGCCAGATGACTCCCTCATAATGCTGGAAGTAAACCGTAAAAAAGATGGCTGATAGAAGCGATGCTTTTTCCGGCAGCTCTATTTTTTTAAGTAATCTGTAAAGCGATATCGAAACCGCGGCATGCAATATAATATTCAATAAATAATATAACGAGGCGTTATCGCCGAATATAAAGTACCTTATATATAACAAAATATTTGTCAAAGGCCTGAAGCGGCCGGAATTTTCCATGGACAGAAAATCCGAAAAGGAAAACCCGTCACGGAGAATGCTCAGCACAATCCAGTCGTCGGTGTGAAAATCATTTAACAAACAGCTTACATAGACAACCAGGGCCAGAATTCCGATAACGATTTGATTTTTTCCGAAAAAGGAAATCTTTGGCTTGAAATCGTCGCGCGGTTGTGATACAGTCATTGAGGCTAAATGTAGCTAATTATGGAGGTAATTCAATGAAAAAAATAATAAGGACCGATAAAGCCCCTGAAGCCATAGGACCTTACAGCCAGGCTGTCAAAGGCTCTGCCGGACTGATATTTACAGCTATGCAGATTGGATTGGACCCATCCAGCGGGGAGCTGAAAGGTGATGATATAGAATCACAAACCCGACAAGCGTTCGATAATCTAAGTAACATTCTGCGAGCTGCCGGAAGCGGATTCGAAAACGTGGTAAAGTCGACCCTGTATTTCACTGAGCTGGATAAATTTGCTAAGGTCAACGAGCTCTATTCCGAATACTTCAGTAAAGACTTTCCCGCGAGGGCGGCGGTAGAGGTGACCAGGCTTCCCAGGGGCGCCTTAATAGGAATCGAAATGATAGCTGAGTGATGTTTTTTAAGGGATTATTAATAAAAGGTTGACATTTGACTTTTAGAAATGTAAAAAGGTATGGCTTCGCATCGCGAGATGATTTTTAAATGTTGAGTTTTAAAAAAAAAGAAACACCTCTCAAACTCCGCATATATAAATCCACTATAGTAATTGTTATTTTAATTGGCTGCCTGTTTCAAAATCGAGCTTGCGCTCATCCCGGGGAATGCGGCCTCGACTTTTTGAACATCGCCGTGGGCGCCTATTCGGCGTCAACGGGCCAGGCGAACTACGCGGGTATAGAGGGCGCCGAGGCCATTTTCGGCAATCCCTCTTTGCTCGGTGAAGACCTGAACGGTTTTGCCTCATACCAGTATTTGATAATGGATACAAAATCTCAAGCCGCTTCGATCAATATGCCCTTCAATTCAAGATACTCTTTTGCCCTGGGGATTAATATTTTCGATCCCGGCGAGATAGCCGGTTATGATAACGAAGGGCATAAAACCGGCAACTTGAAATCGGGGGATTATCTGGTAAAGCTGGGCATCGCGTCACGCGGCCAGCTGAATTATGGAGTCACATTTTCATATTACGAGCAACATCTCGATAATATTGTTGGGCGTAGTTACGGATTCGGTCTGGGGTTATCTTACGATTTCGGATCGAACCGGGCCGGGTTGTCGGTCGATAATATCGGACCGAGATTCAAAATAGGGCAATCGTCGACTCCGTTACCCTCCAGGATCGCGTTATCGGGATGGTTCCCGGTTCGGAACAACTTTATAAATTTGAGTACCGATCTTATATACAGCAGGGAAACGGGATTCCGTTTTGTCGGAGGAATAGAATATACACCCCTGGACGGTTTTTTCTTTCGCGCCGGGAGCAACAACGATATTCCTCTATCAACGGGATTAGGGATATCCAGCGGGAGTTTCGATTTTGATTATTCCTATGTACCATCGGGGCTTTTCGGCGCCCGCCATTTATTCAGCGTTACAATCTCGCGTTAATACTCGACATTCAGGAAAAATGTAACACAATTCTTTGTAACATGGGACGATCTCGTATTTGTATTATCGCGTCCATAGTCTTTTTACCGGCGGTGATGAATTTGGATCGGGAAAAGAAATTTTAATTGTCCCCGCAAACTCTATTGACATCACCTGAGGCTTATTTTATACTATGTAAAACAGAACAAAAGGAGGTTTAATGAAAAAGGTACTGCTGTTTATTTTAATTCTCTCAGCTCCGGTATGGGCACAGAAAGACATCTCCGTTGGGGCTTTCGGCGGCTTGAATGCTCCGATTGTGCAGGACGATGCCGGTTCCGGTTCCGCTTTTGGAGTCAAGGCAAAATTTTCGCCGATGCCGATGATAGCGGGAGCGGCGTTCTTCGAGGCCAGATCAATCGGAGATCCCAGTTTTACGTTTGGCGGAACGGAACATACCACCGACGGCGGTAGTGTCACCTCCTTCGGAGTTGAGGCGCTGATAGGCAACACGGGAGGAGGACCCGGACCTCATTTCTACTGGGCTCTCGGTATCAGCAGTTACAAATGGACAAGGGACAACTGGGAGGACGTTTCCGAAGTGGGTTACCATGTAGGGCCCGGAATCGAGATGATTTTCCCCGCCAATATCGGCCTGGAGATAAGGGGCAAGTTCGAGATCGTTCCCACCGGCGGCGAAGGTTCGCGGAAAAACGGGATCATACTGATCGGCGCAAACTACCATATAGGTTTAATGTAGGAGGGTGAAAATGAAAAAATTGAAATTTGCTTTGGCGGCCCTTCTCATTATCGCGCTTATCGTAGGATGCGGCATCGCCACGGGCTCCTTTACCTTTGGTTACGAGATAGACGATACCATCGAATCAACGAACGCCACCCTGGAATATGAGTATATCGACCTGACCACCATCGAAGATTACAACGACCACAAGGACGATTTAAAATCCCTGGATAACGTGGCTATAGTAGGCACCATTCTAAACAACGGGCCCGGAGCGGTTTCCGGCGAGGTATGGTTGGCCTACGATTCCACTTTTACCGATCCCGATACGGTCAGGTATTACGGCACCAGGATCTTCGTCACTACAGGGATCCCGGAGGACATTCTATTATACATTAACTGGGAAGATGGACTCGGTTGGATCGAAAACTTTCCCGAGGTTCAAACCGCGGTCCTCGACTCCGCTTATCTCGTTATTTACGGTCTGGGGGACGCAGATATTTTCGATGTAGAACTGGATATCGACATCATCTTCACCGTCACCGCCGGACTGTAGTTTAATTCAGATAAATAATAAAGCCCGGTATCATATCGATATCGGGCTTTTTTTATTTTATCCGCTATCGATTATCAACCGTCTCTGAAACTCCTCGACGGTCTTCTCACCGGAGGATTATCCGAGAAAATCGAGCGCGGCACCGATGTATTCACCTTGAGTTTCTCTTCTTTCGCCTCAGGCTTCAACGCGGGAATCCCGACAGGTTTCGCTTTCTTCCCGGGCGCGATGGCGAAGGATCTCTCGGCGGCGTCGATTATCTCCTTGTTCAAGCCTTCCTCGATAATCTCCTCGGTGAATTTCCGGCGGCCGTCAACAAGATCCGTCATATATTTATCGATCTGCTCCTGCGAATAATAGTTATAAGGATCATAACGGGAAAGGTCGCCGCCTTCGCAATGCACTATCCTATCGGTGCCAAAAATACCGCGTTGATATTTGTTGGTTCCCCTGAGATCGCCCCTTTGAATGGCCGCCATCAGGTTTATGGGAACTCGTTCCACGTTGCGGATGACGTTTTTTACGATCCGCCCGTCCTCTTCATATTTCTCCAGTATCTCGCCCATGCCGCCGGTGTTGTACTGGTAGAACTGAAGTTTGTCCGGGAACCGTTCCTGCAATCCCAGGAGGATCTCCCTGAACCTGTTCACCTTAAAGGCGCGGGAACCGACAATAAAGGGATCGGTACCCACCGTACGCACCGACTCCCCCGCCTTGGCCGGTTCCGAGGCCGCGCTGTGAGATGATTCTCCCCAGAGGTAAGCGAGGACCGCCTGCTCCAGGGTGAGCTTCTGGGCGAATGACATGATGGTGTTACGGCGGGTAATAAAGGCGAACACCAATCCGTCCAGTTCCTCAAGAGGGGGCAGGTTAATACTCGGCGAGGCTATGCTGACCAGTCTCCTGCCAAGTTTTATTCTCACCTTATCTTTGCGGATGACCGCCCGGCCGTTGCCGCATAGATTTTCATCCAGAAAATCCGGGGTGCCGTCGGAATCTATCATCACGTTCTCATAAAGCGCGGTTTTATCTATGAGGGCGTAATACATCGCTTCCTGCATTCTGACGTCGACGTCGGTCTTGACGAAGAATCCCTGCTCGGTGCCCCATGCCGAACCGTCCCGGCGCAGCCATGCTATATCGTCCTGAGTGACCTCGGTGCGTTCGCCCTCTTTATGATTTAGTCCGAGTTGATGGCAGGACCAGGTCGATTTGCCTGTAGCCGACAAACCGAAAAGCAAAACCCCGAACTTCTTCAGCTTGCTGGTCATCTGATCCTTAACATAGACGATCTTGGTGCCGGCGTGAAGGCCCAGCATACCCCACTGGTCCGCCGTCCACATGGACTGCCGCAAAAATCCCTTTTTATCCTCGCCCATGTAATCGGTGCCCAGGGCGATATTGATATTATACTCCGGCAGAACCAGGACCTGCTGTCTTAGCGTATGCTCCTCCGGTATATGAATCATGGTGAACTCCGGTCCCGGTCTCCTGGACAACGGTTTGGCCATGGTACTCGCCCACATATATGCCAGACGATAATTTTTATGATCGGCGACCGAAAAATAGAGGTTGCAGACAGGATTGTATTCGGGATTATCACCCATCTGCCGCCGGACATGAACAAACGGCAACGTCTTCATCAGCTGAAGGACTTTATGCAGCTCCTCCGGGGCATTGCTTATTATCTCCCGCATAAGCGGAGTCGTTTTTGTCAATCTTACTTCGGGGGAGCCGAGGTATACCGTTTTGGGTCCGATACGGCTCGAAACCGACGATCGCCAGCCGTATGATCCGAATTTGGTTCTCGTTCCGGTCTTGATCGCCAGCTTGCGAAGCTTGCGCATCGAATACGATCTTATATTATCGCCTTTTAATAAAGGTCTCAGGTTTTCTGCAAATCGGCGGTAGACAGTTTCATCGTAAAGTTGCGAACTCATTTTCTTTTCCGTAGTTATCCAGATTTCAATCCCGGCCGAATAGCGATCATAATCGGCCCCAAAATTCCGTAAAGTTTTGAAATATTACACAAACTCTATTTCAAAAGCAAGGGTATTCGGCAATTCCGGAAATTATGGGCGGCAGGGTGTTTTATGGATTCCGGATCAAGTCCGGAATGAGAATATTGACGCGACGCCGGCTCATCCGACCCTGCATTCTCCCCTCTGGTTGCGAAGCGCCACTTCGCAACCGAATACGGGACTGGAAAGGTTGCCAAGCAGGCGCTTGGTATCCAGGAATAAATTTAAGATAATGGCGCTGAATCTATTCCCTCGTCAGAAATTCCATAACCTTGTTGATCACATCGGTGGGGCACTGGCCGATATTAGTTATATGAATACCGCAGATGATAAATCCTGCTGCGAGTAAAAAGATCCAGATGGAAAGGATTAAGCCGAAAATCCTGATTCCGCGCTCGGATTTCCGGGATGAAAACAGCACGAAATATCCCACTGTGACCCAGAATGTAAACGGGATCAACGAAAACCAAACACACATAACAGACCCTCCTTCGGGATAATCAAATCATGCTCAAACCTAATGGCGAGGGATGGTTCTGTCAATAGAATTGGCATTTTCCGTTCCGTCGGATCGTAGTCCCGATTTTCTGGTCGGGGCGTGATCCGACGGATTAAAGTCGTAGGTCAAGTCTCCCTGAGACTTGACTTCATGATGTCAAATCCCGGGGGGATTTGACCTACTGCTACGACCTGACCTAACGATGATTATGACGCGCGGTTAATTATGAAAATATTCTCAAAAATGAATAAATCATGTAGGCGATGGCAACGGCTTTGCCCAGCATCTTCAGGAACTCCCAGAAATCGATACCCTCCTCCTTGGGCGGGTCCTTGATCCGGTATTCCTCTTCGGGCTTTTGGTTCTTCGCCATCACCTCATCGAAGAACTCACTATCCATCAGCGTCATGGGCATGGCTAATGTAATAAACAAATACTATGTTAATCGGGTTTCTACTCCTCAAACATCTCCGCCTCCGGTACCGCGCCATCCTCCACGTCCATGCCGATTCCGAAATTGTTGGCCCCGTAATGTTCGTCCTCTTTGGCGGGTGAGTACCAGGTCCTGTTATCGCCGCAGTTTATATTTGGGGTGAGCTCGTCGAATCCCCAATCCATATATCTGTCATTCCCGCCGATATCCAGAAGCAGGGCAAACGATTTGGCTAAGGCGTCATAGGGCGAGAATTTGTTGGGGTTATCGTACGTTTCTCTATAGGTGGCCGCGCCGAACCCCTGCTGAGCTTTTTGAAGCTGGTAATAGTCGTCGCCGCCTGTATCAATCAGGAAGGCGTTGGAACGGATCTGCGCGCAACCCAGCGAGATTATTTTTGCCTCATATCGATCGTTGCCGCCCCTATCAAGCAGGATGGCGTTGGTGTAGTCCCATCCGAAGGCTATCCCCGCGCCGGCGGTCTCCCAGAGTTTGTGGGTGTCGTTGCCGCCCTCGTCGACTATGGCGCCGATACAGAAATGCGCCCCCGAGGCCTGGGTGAAATACACCGATTCGTAGAGATCGTCGCCCTCTCCCTCGTATACCAGCCCGGTACCGAACCAGTAGCCGCATCCCAACGTCCAGTTGCCGGAGTAGTAATGATCCTTGCCCTTGATATCGATCAGCGCGCCAAGGCCGCCCGCCCAGGAGTGGCCGTCGGAACCGTCGCCGCGACGTCCCATGCCGGCCCCCTGCGCGGAGTTCACGTTGATCTTGTGCTCGGAATGGTAATCGCCGCGGTGGGCGATATCCTCGAATGGTTCGGCAGTATACTTGTCGTCGCCCATGTAATCGGCGCAGACTCCGACACCGCCCACGCCACCGAAACCCTGCCCGTCGCCGAACAGGTAACGGGTATCGCTACCGGAGATGTCGAAATTCATCCCGATCCCGAAATAGCCGCATCCCTGCCCGGAGGTCTCGAGCCTGTAGTCGTCATCGCCTTCGACATCGAGCAGGATCCCCATGCCGAACAACCCGCACCCCTGCGCCATCTTCACGGCCTTGTATTCGTCCTTGCCGGCCGCATCTAAAAGTATCCCCGCGCCGAGTATGCCGCATCCCTGCGACGGCAGGTTGGGATTTTCATTTATGTATTTATCATCCCCGCCGCAATCGACAGCGACGGCGATCGGCACTTCATGCGAAGCCGTCCCGCCCGCGTTACCGGTGTAGGTATCGTTACCGCCCAGATCGACCAGGACGGCGCAGTCGGTCCAGGAGTGTTTATCGTTTCCGGTGCCGGAGAGTATGATTCGTCCGAACGGCGCGTAATAATCGAACGCGATCTGATCCAGCCCCTTCGGTTTGGTCTCAAAATAACTCTTCAGCTTCTTCGACGCCGTCTCCGTCGCCTGCGCCGCCTTCATACAGCCGTAGTAGAGCGAATGCGCGTCGAGGGTGGAGGCGACATCATCGACTTCGGGATAATACACCTGGCCGTCCCCCATGG
>CBFCYP010000115.1:0-10755 GCA_965602185.1 uncultured bacterium | reverse complement strand
TTTATCTGTACTATAATACTTGCCTTCTAAACAAGGACTTTTTCAACAAACCCGGCGCTCGGCAACCACAAATCCGAGTAGGGGCGTTTGAAAAAACGCCCTCTTCCCCGCGGGCGTTCAATAGAACGCCCCTACGGAATATTTTTATTATATCTTTACTTCAAATATAGTAGTTTTAAGGTGTTGTATTTTTGGGACGTCTTTGCCTTGGCGAAATAGATTCCGCTCGAGACTCTTTCGCCGGAGGCATCCGTGGCGTCCCAATTTATTTTTCCATTTTCACCCCCTTCCAACGAAAACGTCCTTATGAGCTTACCCTGAATGTCATAAATATTTATCTCACCCCCTTTCAGATTCGAATAATTAATCGTTACCGTTGCGTTAAAGGGATTGGGATAAGCCGTAAGTGTGATTCTGTCGGGGATATTCCTGTCCAGGTCATTATTAATCCCCGTTTCCGGTTCAAACCGTTTGTAATAAATATCTCTCCCGCCTTCGGGCGGCGGGTTGTCGTTATGCCAGACTACGTGCAGCTTCCCGCCATCATAAGCGATCCCTGGGGCCTTACTATTCTCCGGCTCGAAAGTTAGCCTCTCATAGGGACTCCAGCTTGTCCCCAAATCGGTGGATTGAGAAAAACAGATTTCATAGTTGCCCTGCCCATAAGCTGGATCGCGGTCTTCCCAAACCGCCCAGAGCGAATCCCCTTTTATGTTCAAAGATGAACGAAATACCCAACGGTCATAAGTTGTGTGGGATTCCAGCATCCATGTATAGCCACCGTCGGTGGTTATGCGGACGTAGAGGTCTCCCGGATAGTGATACCAGCTCCCTTCATCCATCCAGCCAACCGCGAAATTACCCGATTCCTCGTCGCAGGTGACGCAGGTAAGTTGCGCTACTGCGGTATCGGGGGAGGAAAGCTGCATGACGTCAGTCCAGCTAAAACCCCCGTCGTGGCTAACGACCGCCATTACCTCATGAATGTATCCCAGAGGGGGCATGTCAGCAGCCCAGACGATATACAGACTGCTCCCGCAATGAGCCATGTGCAGGAAATTTGTGTAAGCGTCCACGTGCCCGACCGTCACCTCATCGCTCCAGGTGGCCCCTAAGTCTGAGGAATAGAGGAACCTCAGGGGATGTGTGCCGGTGGAATCAAGCTGCCGGGAGTGATAAACTACATATATCGAGTCCGCGAAAGCGTCCGTCCCCAAGTCGTAGAACCTGATGATTTCTTGGTTCACGTACTCCGGCGCGATCCAGGCACTTCCATCCGGAGAGCGGGAATAGGCGATGTAGGTCGTGGCATTGGATGTGTCCTCGTCGAACCAGCCCACAAACATCCCATCAGATAATAGAGAAAAGTCGGGGAATGCTCCATAATGACCTGCCTCTTCGAGATTGACAATGGGACTCCATCCATTGCCTCCATCAGTGCTTCTCATGTAGGAAATGTGCATGGGTCCGGCGATTTGTTGCCAGGCCACATGTACAGTATCGCCTCGGGCGGCGACCTGGGGGTAGATTTCAAATAATCTATGTGTCAGGCGCACTTCCTCGGTCCAGCCAGCGTGGGCGGGAGCGGCGAGAAGCAAAGCAGATAATATGATTAAGGATTTTTTCATAGCTCCTAATCCGGTTAATCTTATGTTTATAATATAACGTTATATCCGAAACATACAATACAAATCCGATTCTCTGGGTGGGGTCAGGAAACCCCGCCGGAAGCGGGGCTGACCGCCCCAAAAATATGGTCATTGCGAGTCCCGCCGAAGGCGGGACAAAGCAATCTGTTTTAAATACCTTTGAGCTTTATTATGGAGATTGCCACGGCTCACGTCTTCGACGTGAGCCTCGCAATGACATCGTTTTAGCGGCCGGCTTATCCGGTGCTATGACATTATGTTCCAGGGTCCCTTCGCAACCCCGGCTACAATTTATGATTCCTCAGTTTCCCAGAATGCCGTCAGGAATGGGTTCCTGACGGCGCGAGGAGCGTTTCGGGAATCACGATTCCCGAAACACAATATTAAAAGGGATAGAATCCTCCTTTAAGCCAGTAATCTTCCTTCAATTCTTCCTGCTGGCGGATAAGCCTGCGGTAATGGGATGACTCCCAGTCAGCCAGTTCACCAAGAAAGGATTTTACCGTGGGATCCGTCGCTTCCCTGGCCTGAGATTTATAAAAATCCAGCTGGGCAAGCTCGAGATGAACCCCGATAGACAAAGCGCTCATTTCGTTATGTGCCTGGGTTACCCGCGACTTGAATTCATCCGAAAATACCGGGATTTCTTTCAGATCTTTCGACGGTTTTCCGACTTTTAATTTTTTATCCGGTTCGCCGGATTCCGTAATCGACTTATGCTGGGCTTTAAGAAAATGCAAATGATCGAGTTCGTCTTTGGCCAATGACTCAAAAACTTCCTTGCCCTGGGGATCTTCAGTGTTTTTGGCCGCCGATTTGTAAAAAAGATAACCATCGGTTTCGGCCTGCATTGCTCTATAGAGAACATTAACAACTTCGTTTTTTGTTTCCTTGTCCATTTATTATACCTCCATTCTTATCATCATACCCTCTAAATTTAAGGAATGTTTTTTGCGATGGCAAGGCATTTGATTATCAAGATAAAAGGAAGCCAGCCTATGTGTCAGGTCTCGGGGAGACCTGACCTACGACCTGAATATTTAATTCAATCGTAGAAGCCGGTCAACCCGCTGGGCGATTTTCGCGGCTACGTTCTCGATGGTATCCTCGGCGTCGACCACCAGGAACCGGCCCGGTTCCTGTCGGGCTATCTCCAGGAATCCCTCTCGTACCCGTTCCCGAAACTCCAGCGACTCCCGTTCCAGCCTGTCATCGGATGAACTCGATTGAAAGCGCTCGTGGTTGTTGATAGTTTCCTCGAGCGGACCGACCGACATCAATATGGTCAAATGCGGTATCAGATTACCGATCGCCGCCATGTTTACGGAGCGAATCAATTCAATATCGATCCCCCGACCATAACCCTGGTAAGCGGTAGTGGAATCGTAAAACCTGTCGGAGATCACGATCTCTCCCCTGTCCAGCGCCGGCCTGATGATATCGTCGACAAGCTGTGCCCGGGCGGCGTTGTAAAGCATAAGTTCTGTCATGGGCGATATCTTCCCGGCGTTGTTCTTATCGAGAAGAATATTCCTGATCTGTTCGGATATCTCGGTTGATCCGGGCTCGCGAACCAACATAACATTCAGTTTTCTCGATTTCAGATACTCGACAAGTCTCTCGACCTGTGTCGATTTGCCGACCTTATCCAGTCCCTCGAAGGTAATAAACAAGCCTTTTTTCATGCTTTAATTTCCTGACCGGTTTTCAATCTTACCAGAACCATCACCACCGCCAATATAATGATTACGCCGCCGATAATGGTTGTAAAAATCGGATTTTCTCCCAGAATTATTATCCCCCAGATGGTGGCCAGCACCGGCTCGCCGATAATTGACATCGCCACGGGAAACGCCGGAAGATACCTTAACGCGAAATTATAAAGGTTGTGCCCCAGAATCGTGGGGCCCAGGGCCAGAAGGAAAAATATCAGGTAATCGATTTTAACCGCGGGCGCTTTGAATGTACCGGTAAATAATCCCAGAATCAGGATTACGGCGGAAGCGACACTATACACGGTCAGCACATACGGTATAAGATTTACGCGGGGCCGCACAAACCGCCCGATGAAAAGATACGATCCCGCCATCAGCGCCCCCGCTAATGCCAGAATATCGCCTTTCAGATGGGCGGCGCCGATATCGAGATCGCCGCGTGCAATGAGATAGCTTCCGATTATAGCCATGATAACCGCGGCGGAACCGATACCTCCGATTTTCTCTTTTAAAAAGATATAGCCGAGAACCGCGACGAAAACCGGCTGCGTGGTAACCAGCACCACCGACGACGATATAGACGTAAACGATAATGAGGCGATCCAGGTGTAGAAATGAAGCCCCAGAAAAATACCGGATAGAGTCGAGATCCAGAAATCGGCTCTTTTTTCAAACCACCTGCCTTTATAGAACGGGACAGCAATAAGAATCATCGCAGATGAGAAAAACATCCTGAAAAAAGCTATCGTTGTAGGTGTAGATTCGGCCAGCCTGATAAGTATGGATGCCCAGCTGACAAAGAAAACGCCCACGACCAGCACGAGCGCGCCGATACCTGGCGATATAATTTTATTATTGACGGACAATTTTCAGTTATCCCGACGGCGCCAGGAGTTCATCGATCTTTGAGAGTTGAGCGATATCGCCGACCATAAACAGAGTGTCGCTGCCGTCGATTATCTGATCGGCCGAGGGATTATATATCATCCTGCCGTCGGTTTTTTTCATCCCGATAATATTCAGCCCGTATTTAGCCCTGACCTCCATCTCTTTCAGCGACTTGCCGACCAGCCTGGAACTTTCCGAAACCTCCACTTCCTCTATCCTGATACCGAGGCCATCGCCTTGTTCGATGCTCATGAAATCGACCACGTTGGGCCTGATGGCCGACATAGCCATTCGGGACCCGGCCGACACGTGCGGGGATATTACGCGGTCGGCACCGGCGCGTTTGAGTTTTTGTTCGGCCGCCGTCGAATCGGCGCGGGCCATGATGAATATATCGGGATTATGACTGCGTGCGGACAACGTGATATAGACGGCGTCGGCCTCGTCAGCCACGGCGTTGATAAGGCCCCTGGCCTTTTTAATACCCGCCGCGAGCAGGGAATCGTCGCTGGTGCAATCGCCTTCATGATATATGAATTTTCTGGCGATTAATTCCTCTATGAGTTCCGGATTCCTCTCTATAACGGCGAAACGGATTTTATTTCGATGCAGTTCTTCACAAACAACCATGCCGACTCTGCCGTATCCGCAGACGATATAATGATCCGATAAGGAGGCGAGTTTTTTATCCATTCTATGTCTCCCCAGAATTTTAATAAGCTGTCCTTCTATGATCATCTGCCCCCCGATGCGCGCCACCATGAAAAAGCCGAACCATCCCACGAGAATCAGGATTATATTGAACACCCGCCCGGCATCGGTAAGCGGCTTGACCTCTTTATATCCGATGGTGGTGACCGTAATGACGGTCATATATAGAGAATCCAGAAAAGTATAGTTGGGTTGAACAGAATGATACCCGATAGTGCCCAGAACCAGAACGCCGATAAGAATGGCGAGTATTTTTAATATCTTTATGAATGTCATGACTGTTCAAGCGGCTGCATGAACGAAACCGGGACGCCGTCAGGATCTTTTATGGTAAAGATCCTGAATCCCCAGGGAGCGTCAAAAGGTTTCTTTACAATTTCGACGCCCAGGTCGGACAACCTTTTAAACCTTATATCGATATCATGTGCCTCAAAGAATATATCGACTTTTTTACGCTCCGGGTAGTAACAGCAATCCTGGAAGCCCTCCCCGTCCGGGAACCAGATGATCTCCAGATCAGCGCTGCCGGCGGAAAAAATCGCGCCCCAGCTGTCTTTCCTCTGCCATGATGTCGAGAGTTTCAACCCTATAACGTCTTTATAAAACTCGAAACTTTTTCTGTAATCGTTTACCTTTATTACAACTCTTGAGAATTTCATAGATTAATAATCCTTCTGTTTATATCAGATGATTTCCTCTCTGGAAAAATCCAACTTTCTTTCGGCTGATAAGTCCCTTATGGAATTTAACACGTCCGGTTTATCGGTTATTATGCCGTCGACTCCCATACTGATCAGGTTTTTCATATCCCTTTTATCATTCACGGTCCATATATACAAGTCAAAACCCAAATCGGTCAATTCATTTATAATCGGCTCCGAAACGATACCGAGGTTCAAATGGATGGAGTTCGCTCTTGATTTCAAGGCCAGGCGCCTGATAATCGATCGTCCAAAATACGCGGCTTTCAAAAACCTGCTGTTACCCAGCACCAGGCCGGTTTTTAATGAACAATCCAGTTTTTTTATTTTGCGGATGACAGTCGAGTGGAATGATGAAATCGTGGGAGGAAAAACCGGCGGATATCTTTTCAGCAGATAGACGATCTCCTCCTCAAAGCCTCCGGTTTTAATCTCAATATCGAAGGCTATCCGCGATCCGAATTCCTTCAGGACTTCTTCGAATCCGGCAAGCCTAAATCCGTCTTTTCTCGATAATATATCCAGGTCATTAACTGCAACATTTGAAACCGCGATCCATTTGCCGTTGCTATTCTGGACCCGCTCATCGTGCCAGAGGACAATAACGCCGTCTGCGGTTCGCCTCAGGTCGAACTCCACCATATCGGCGCCGAATTGAATCGCTTTTTCGATGGCTTCGAACGTGTTTTCGTGAGCGTAGGCGCTGGCGCCGCGATGGGCGATGTTTAAGATTTTTTCCATTTACCGCAATCCCCTAAAAACCAATAATTAAAGAGATATTTTATATGGGAGATAGTCAAATAGCAAGTTCTGTTTACCGGATATCGGGCTGCCAGCGGTTGGGGTTTTGGTCCCGCTAAAAGAAAATGGCTTGTTTTGGCGAAGTTTATAAGAAGCCCGAATAGTCCTGGTAAGTTAATTGCGAAACGATCAAAAACATCGTGGTTTCAACTTAACCTGTATCATAATATTCGATTACAAATGAGGTTTGGATAGAACCAAAGGATTTTCCTCCGCCCGATATTAGAATATTTCGAAATTTTAAAAAAATAATATTTTTGAGGAACCTGAACTCATTTTTTTTCGTATATTATATTTGATTATGAGAATCATTAACAATTTGGAAATTCGAAAGGAAGAACTCGAAAAAGGAGGTAAACAATGAAAGCAACAAGGAAAGCAACGGGACTGGCGGTGATGGTTTTTTCGTTAACCGCTATTATAATAGGCGGTTGCTCAAGCGACAGCCGGGTTACCGGGCCGGCCTCGGAGACCATTCCGGATATCGCCAAAGACCAGGTCGAACTGAACACTTTTTTACAAAACGGGAATAACGCGGCCAGGATCCGGGTTGAAAACAACGATTCGGAATCTGAGCGTTTCTCTATCCTGGCCAAGGTACAAAGAATCGACGTGGAAGGCGGTTGCTGGTATCTCGAATCTGATAATGGGGATACCTACACCCCTGTTACCCCGGAGAATCTTATCCTTAAACAAGGAATGAAATTAAAGGCCAACGGGTATATCGATAAAGAGATAGCCTTTTTCTGCGGAAACGGCCCGGCATTTGTTATCGAAAATTATGAAATCATCGACGAAAACCAAGAGCCCGGTGAGGATCGTAACTGGAAAGAAGCGACAACCGACGATGATATGACCGAGGACCGCGCGCCGTATACGGGCAACGACGATAAATACCAGGATGACCCATCGGATAGAGCCGAAGAATTAAAGAAGAAATTCGAGGAAGAAAGAAAGCCCAAAGCGCCCTCCGAGGAACGCGCCCCCGAAATAGTTTATGACGGCGATAATGACCGTCCCGGGCAGCCTTCCGAAGATCGGTACCTGGAGGATATAAGAGATCAGGAGCGGGAAAATAAAAAGAAACTCGAAGAAGAGCGTCGCCCCAAGGATCCCTCCGATCGCGATGACGAACAACCCGGTGATCTTTTTGATCCTAAAACATCAGAAGAAATTCGATCTTCTTAAATTAGCCGAGTAGATTGATACCCTTAAAAGGCGGCCCGTTGGCCGCCTTTTTTGTATGCGGTCACGGCAAGCCGTGATTCGCGACCCAGGCCCAATATGAACATACGGTGTCATTCCCGAAATCTCCAACCCGTCGGGAGCCTCGATTCGACCGAGCTCATCGAGGTCCGGGTCGACCGACCGGGAATCCATTGCCTGGTGCCCCACCCAACGGGCTTGTTGATAAAGTACCCTCGGCTGGAAAGCCGAGGCTATTAATATAATTAATAAATCTATAAATCCTTAATAGCCGACACTTTCCAGCTGTAGGTCAGGAGCCCGCAGGGCTCCTGACAATATTGGCAGGCAATACGTCAGGAGCTTTCAGCTCCTGACCTACCTCTCCCGACTGTCATTCCCGAAATCTCTAATCGGGAATCCATTGCCTGGTGCCCCACCCAACGGGTGGATCGGCTCCCTCATGCGCGGGTGCGGTCAAGTCCCCGTACTTGACCGCTCTGTTGCCGTCAGATGCGGAGATCTGACGACACATGGAAAAATTACGCCAATATTATTCTTGTAATCCGGATAAAATAGGTTATATTTGTCTGGATACAAAAAGGACAGCATAATGCGAACAATATTCGTTTTAATGATCTTTCTTATATTAACCTCCTATTCGTACTCCCAGGAGCCCGCCGACGGCCGCTGGCTGGATGAGGAGACCTGGCAGCCGCGGAACCAGCATGCCACGATTGATAATTCCCCCGGCTCCGGCGGTGATTGGCCTGTTATAGCTGAATGGGGGCCCGATATTAGGCTAACTTATTTCGATGATCGCTGGGCGCACAACCCGGAAATTGCCATATCTAGCGATTACATCTATGTAGTTTGGTGGTATTTGTATGGTGACACCATATATTTCGTCAGAAGCACCGACGGAGGATTGAATTGGGGGGACAACAGGCGGATATCGGAGTTGAATATGTGGAATGCAGCGATCCCTAAAATAAGCGCCAGCGGAAGCAACGTATATGTAGTCTATAGAGGATGGTTGACTTATCAGGGGATATACCTGCAGAGAAGCACAGATTATGGTGTCAGTTGGCTGCCCACTCAAGCCTTATATATTACGGCGCGCAATTATGGAGGCGTGCCGACTATAGTAGCGAAACAGAATAATGTTTATATAGTTTTCAGGATACATATAGATTTAACGCCGCCCGGTGATTGGGATTACTATTTTATTAAAAGCCCCGATTACGGTGAGACCTGGAGCGATACGATGTTTGTTTCAGATACTATTGCTTCGGGATTAGGGCCCGATCTCGCTATTAATAATAATGGGTTTCATCTTATTCGGGGCAAGGGGCTTCCTTCATCGAGTACGGTTGAGATACTATATAATCGAAGCACAGACGAAGGCGAAAGCTGGCAGGGGCCGTATCTACTTTCCCATTACGACACCAGCGGTTCCTTCTGGCCGCAGATAGCTGCCTGGGGGGATTCCAATGTGATGGTCTCCTGGACCGATTATAAGTATTCACCGTACGCATGGACCGGCGACGCGTTTATCTGCAGAAGCACCGATAACGGCGATACCTGGAGCGAGCCTATACAAATGACATATTATCATCTTGTAACCGGTACAGATATTTCCGTGGATGAAAATGGGATCGTGATATTGACCTACGATGACCAGAGATTTGGCGACAGCGAGATCATCGGAAACGTATCTTTTGATGGGGGCTATACCTGGGAGGGAGAGGAGAGGCTTACTATCGCCGAAGGTACTTCTATAGAACCTACGCTGCGTGTTTCGAACGGAGTAGGTCATTTGGCTTGGTCGGACGCCCGGCAAAATCCTAGTCAAACATTATATGAGATATATTATAAGAGGGGTGATTTACAGACGGGAATATCGGAGCCGATACAGAATATTCCTATACCGGATAGGATAGTTAACAGCTATCCGAATCCCTTTAATTCCTCGACAACCATAACGCTCAACCATTCGGAAGGAGGTGATGTAAATATAGGCATATACGACATAACAGGCAGGCTGATTAGAGAGCTTGAAGCAACAAACAAGGAGGGAGGTGAAATAAAGGCGGCCTGGGACGCGAAAGATAACTCCGGCAAAGAGGTCTCTAGCGGAGTCTACTTCGCCAGGGTATCGACGCCCCAAGCCGTAAAAATCAAAAAACTTCTGTATCTAAGATAAAAAAAGAATAGGGAACATGGAATATTTTGTTAATTTTAAGAGTATAATAGTAAGGAGCTGTTCGGCGGTTGGATTAATAATGTATAAAAATGGTTTGACGCTAATTATCACCTATCTTCTCTTCGCTGCCACGGCCCACACCCAGCAGCCCGCCGACGGCCGCTGGCTCGACGAGGAAACCTGGCAGCCCCGGAACCAGCATGCGACTATTGACAATTCGCCCGGAAACGGGGGCAATTGGCCTGTTATAGCCAGCTGGGGACCAGATATTAGACTGACTTATTTCGATGACCCGCGGGCCCACAACCCGGAAATAGCTGTATATGGTGATAATGTCTATGTGACATGGTTCAAATTATATGAGAATAAAATATATTTCCTGAGAAGTACAAATGGGGGGGGGGCATGGTTTGAAAACGTACAAATATCCGATAGCAGCACCTATAACGCTATAAGACCTCAGATAAGCGCCTGGGGGGATTACGTTTACGTTGTTTATCGGGCCTGGAGGCCGTATGAGGGGATTTACTTAAAGCGCAGTACAGACAGGGGGGCAACCTGGCAGGAAACGCAAAGTTTGTATTATACGGCTCGGAATTATGGAGGAAAACCGGTCATTGTATCTAGCCAAAATAATGTCTATATCGTTTTTAGAATTCATATTGATCTAACTCCGCCAGGTGATTGGGATTATTATTTTATCAAAAGCTCGGATTATGGTGAATCTTGGTGCGATACCATGTACGTTTCAGATACAACTGCTTCCGGATTAGGGCCCGATTTATCGTTAAATAACGAGGGTTTGCATCTTATCAGGGGGAAAAATCTGTCTTCTTCCGTAACGGAAATTCTTTATAATCGAAGTACCGACGAGGGAGAGAGTTGGGAGGGGCCTTATC
>CBFCYP010000114.1:0-10817 GCA_965602185.1 uncultured bacterium | reverse complement strand
TTCAATCCCGATGAGATAGAGATATTCTTCGGATTGGCCAGGGAGTACTGGAATCGCGGTATAGCTTTCGAGGTCGCCTTGGATATGCTGCGTTACGGATTTGAAGAGATCGGGCTGGATAGGATTGTTGCTGTGGCCGATCCGGAAAATATCGGTTCGGTAAAGCTTATTAAAAAGCTGGATCTGAAATTCCAGCGGGTTGTCGGAAAGCTTCCTGAAAAACATAAAAGCTACGAAGGGCACCTGTACTACTCGATTACAAGAAAAGAATTTAAAAGGAAAAACGGATTTATTTGAAATTCTACCCTCAGGATATCGCTTTACTCCATCCTGAGGGATATATTACATGATCCTAATAGGGTTGAAACAGATATCTGTGGTTGTGCGATTCCTCTCCCACGGGGACAAACAGATCGGGAGTCGGGACTCCGAAAGCCCGGGAAAAATATGGGTCTAACGTGTTAGCTTCCTCGTTCAACCTGTCGGCCTCTTCTTTATCGGTTCCGTATTTTAGCCTGGATTGAAGACCTATGGCATAAGCCTTCAAAGGCTGGATAGGATCGGTATCCAGGTATCTGTTTAAAAACTCTTCCGCCAGGGGCGAAATTTTGTCTCTCATTTCCGCATCCATCATACTGTTCATTATATGATATCTGGCTATATCCAGAAGCACGATGTTTCTTGCGGGCTCCGCGCCGAAGACCTCCTCCAGGTGCTTGATGCCATCCTCGGTTTTCCTATGACGAAGGTATGTCCTGCCCAGTTCCTCAAGCGCGTCGGAGTTTCCCGGATTATCATCCGCGATTTTTTGCCAGTATTCAACCAGATCGGTTCCCTCCGGCAGAAGTATAGCGCGAGCTTTGGCTCCCAGAACAGGATCGGCCTCCTCCAGCTGTTTCGCGTACATTTCAGCTTTGGAACTATCCGCTCCCAAATTCTCCGGAAGCGCGCCGTGGATTTCCACCAGAAACAGCCGTACTTCATGGTAATCGGGTTTGAGATCGAGAACCGATTCATAAAGCCCGGATAATTTTCCGACGTTTTCCCTGGCCGCGGCCTCGTCTCCCTGTAAAGAGGCGTACGCCTGCATGAATCCGATTCGAGCGGCGAAAAACCTGTATATCACATTCCCGGGATCGATTTCAACCGCCTTATCGATAGAATTTTTGGCCTGTTCAATATAATCGAATATCTCACGTCCCTTCCCCAAGGCCATGTGAAAAAGGATTCTGGAAAGTTCATAATGGGCGGCGGCGTCCTGTGGATTTTCTGCTATGGCGTTCTCGAGAAGGGTCCTGGCGTCATCGGCCTTGCCGCTCATTCGTAACTCAAAAGCCTTCTGAGCGGTATTCTCCGAAACATCTCCCCCACCGCAATATAAAAATCCCAGGAATACCAGGGCGGTAACACAGGCTACGATCAGAAATTTCCCTCGGCAAAAATAACAACTCCCCTTCGGCTTCACGCGTGTGAGTTTCTTCACTCTCTCCTCCCGGTTTCTTATTTAATTAATAAAGACAAATTCCAGTATGCCGGCCATAAATGCCTGAAAAATATGGTAGCATAGCCTTTAAAGGTCAAGCGCTTTATTGACCTGTCATTAATGAATTTGCCGTAATTTTCTATTCACAAACCGCTTGCTCGGAAATAATTCAACCATTATACTGTCATCTAAAATAAAATCGATGCCGTACGATGACAGGAGGATGATGATATGCCGCTAATATTAAACAGAGATGATGTGATAAAAGTATTGCAGATGAAAGACTGTATGGATGTGGTCGAAAAGGCGTTCGCGGAACTGGCCAATGGAACGGCAGTGTTACCGCTGCGCACGCCCATCACACCGCCTGAAGGCCTTTCGCTTTATATGCCCGCGTATTTAAAAGAATTGGGGGCGCTGGCCTGCAAGGTGGTAACCGTATACAAAAATAATCCGACAAAACACAACCTTCCCACGGTAATCGGCAAGGTTCTCCTTCAGGATCCCGAAACGGGCGATGTCATCTGTATCATGGATGGCGGTTATCTGACCGCCGCGCGTACGGGAGCGGTCAGCGGAGTGGCGACGAAATACCTGGCTCGCAAAGATTCGGCACAGGCGGTCGGAATATTCGGCGCCGGAGTGCAGGCGAAAATGCAGCTCTGGGCGGTCGCCGAGGCGCGCGATATTTCCAAAGCTTTTGTTTACGATATCTCCGATGAGGCGGTAGGAAATTTTATCGCCGATATGACCACAAAGCTCGATCTCGGTATCACAAAAGTCGAGTCGCCCGATCACATTCTTGAAAATTGCGATATAATCTGCACCGCGACATCCTCGGCAACGCCCATATTCGACGGCAATAAGGTCCGGGAGGGAACACATATAAACGGCATAGGCTCGCACACCCCCAACGCGCGCGAGCTCGATACAGCCATAATAAAACGCTCCAGGCTTGTGGCCGACTCCTACGAGGCCTGCTTGAAAGAGGCCGGCGATATAATGATCCCCCTCGAGGAGGGGGCCATCGATAAATCCCACCTGTACGCCGAACTGGGCGAGGTCATAACAGGTAAAAAACCTGCAAGACAGAAAAATACAGAGATAACCCTTTTCAAATCCAACGGCCTCGCCATACAGGATGTCGCCACGGCGAAATTGATATACGATAAGGCGATTGAAGCCGGAATCGGCACGCAGATCAAGATATAGTAATTATACAAATTTCCGCAGGGGCGTATTGCAGTACGCCCCTGCGATAATAAATATCGGAGGTTAAAATGCGGTACAACCTTTTAAAATGTATATTATTTATCTTCATAACCGTTTATGTTGTCTCCTGTTCCGGCCTTTCCAAATATCCTCCCGACGTTGCCGACGCGCTAAAAAAGGCGGGCGACAACAGCGCCGGACTGGAAAAGGTCGTCAATCACTTTAGGCTGACGGGCGATTCGCTCATGCTGGAGGCGCCCTATTATCTCATAGGCAACATGGAGGGGCATAGTTACGCCATTATAGCGTATTTTGATACGTCCGGTAACGAAGTCGAAATCGACGTGAACGCCTATCCCGATTTTAAGTCTATGCTCGCTCATCTCGATACAGTGGAATCCAAGAGGGGCGAGATAGAGTATAAAAAAAAGGAAGTATTCGAAGACCTGGAAAACATTAAGGCCGATTTTCTTATAAACCAGATCGAATACGCCTTTAAAGCCTGGCGGGGACTCCCCTGGGCCAAAACCGTCACCTTCGAGAATTTCAAAGAGTATATTCTTCCCTATCGCGGCAGCAATGAGCCCCTCGAACCCTGGCGGGAATATTTTTTTGAAAAATATCATGGAATTGATACCATCATGTCCGATCCCTACGACTTGATTGAAGCGGCAAAAATAATAAACAAAGATGTAAGATCATACTTCGGATTCAACGAGCGTTACTACCTCCATCCCACCGACCAGGGTCTCTCCGAGATGCTGGAAAGCGGGTTGGGCAGGTGCGAGGATATGACCAACCTGGCGATATACGCTATGCGGGCCAACGGACTGGCGGTTACCAGCGACTACACCCCCTACTGGGCCAATACCGGCAATAACCACGCCTGGAACGCCATCGCCGATGCCGAGGGCAACGTGATGCCGTTCATGGGAGCCGAAGCAGATCCCGGCGATTATAAACTCCATAACAAGGCCGCCAAAGTTTACCGCAAGATGTTCGGGAAACAGAAAGATAACCTGATCTTTCAGAAGCGAAAACAGGAGAAAGTGCCGAGATGGCTGGCCGGTAAAAGCTATATAGACGTTACCTCCGATTATGTGGACGTTTGCGATGTAACAATCAATTTCAAAAGAGAGATTCCGGACTCTGTCGATATCGCCTATTTATGCGTATTCAATTCCGGCGAATGGAAGCCTATTCACTGGGGAAAAATCGAAAATAATTCGACCGTTTTTACCGATATGGGAGTCGATGTTATGTATCTGCCGGCTCTTTATCTAAACGAGGAAATAGTTCCTTACGGCCCGCCTATTTTACTGGATAAAAACTGCACGATTACGGAGTATAAAAAAGATACCGAGAAAAATATTGATGCGAAGTTAGCATACACCACGCTCCGAACGCTTGAAGTATCAACCGATGGCGTGCGCAGGACGAAAATTAAAATGGACAAACAATACGAGCTGTTCTACTGGGACGACGCCTGGCAATCCCTCGGTGAATCTTCGACGACGAAAAGGGGACTGGAATTCAAAGACGTGCCCTCCGGGTGCCTGTACTGGATGGTGGCCGAGGGATCCGATGAGGAAGAACGGATATTTATTCTTGAAGGCGGCAAACAGGTTTGGTGGTAGTGAAATTGAAAACCAGATTAATCGGTAAAAATATAATACTGCGAAAAATAGCGCTTTCCGACGCGGATAGTATTGCTGAGCATATCAACGATAAAACCATAGCGAGATTGACCATTAACGTTCCTTTCCCATATACGAAAAAAGACGCGCTGATATTTATTCGTGCCCGCCAAAACGAGAGGAGAACCAGGAAAAGTTACGCTTTTGGAATATCGTTAAAACAAAATGACAAAATTATCGGCGGCCTCGATCTGACTAATATCGATTGGGAGGATAAGAAAGCGGAACTCGGCTACTGGATCGGTAAGCGATTCCGGGGCCAGGGCCTTATGACGGAGGCCGTGAACCTGATGCTCGGATTCGGATTCCGCGAGTTGAAACTTCATAAAATATACGCCAGAGTATTCGAAAATAATCTGGTTTCCATGAGGGTAATTGAGAAAAACGGTTTTCGGCGGGAGGGTATTCTACGGGACGAGGCGTATAAATATAGACGTTGGATTGACGAGTATTATTACGGTCTTTTAAAATCCGAATATAAAAAACTGTAATTCATTTTTTTATGCGGTATATTATATCAATTAAAAGATGTTACCTCTTTTCCCATTGTTCCAGATAAAGATCCTGGGCGTCCTTATATTGCGTGTTTCCGGGATCCTGTTCTATGGCCAGATCAATATATTTTATGGCTTCCTCCAGGTTGTCCCGCGCGAAACAGATTTCCGCCACGGTATTATAAATCCGGGCCTTGAATTCCGCTCCCCTGGCGTATTGTACCGCCGTACGAGCCAGCATTTCCGCCTCGCCCAAAGCTACTTTTCTCTCCAGGCACCATTTTGAATAATTGAAAAACTTCTCGGGATTATTGGTCCAATCGGTCCCCATGCTTTCCTTTTTCATGGTTATAGCTTTTATAGTATCATTTTCGACCTGAAGCGCGTATTCAGTTAAAAGCGAAGTGTGTGTATCGCTGCTCTTTTTATCGCGGGATTCGGCGGTTATATTCAAACCGGCCTGCAAATATTTTTTCACATGCTCTTCTTTTTCGAGTTTCCTCGTGAGACGGCTCATCGCCTGAGCTACTTTTACAATGGTCTTACCATCTTTTCTGGAGGCGTATAAAATCGAATCGGCGACAGGCAAAACGTCCTCAAAAGGCATCATATCCTTCCAGGCGGCGTTGGCGCTGTTGGCGAAAATATCATAAGAATAATTTTGGTTGACGGAGGGCTTCAATCTCTCCGCTTCCTTAAAATATGTTATGGCGTCAAGATGCTCCCCCGTGTCAGCGAAATACCTCGCCAGCAATAACGCGCGCTCGTGTGCGGGATCGGCGTCATATTTCGCGATTCGTTCCTTAACCGTTGTAAGATCCGACCTCGCCTTATTCAATGAAGTTATAAACCTCGACGGCCCCGTGTACCCCGTCCATCGATATATGATATCACCATTACCGTCGGTTAGAATAAATACCGGATATGTATATCCGACTTTATATGTCTTCGAGAGCTCGACGCCCTCGCCTTCCTTCACGTTGAAGGTAATATGAACCACGCCCTCTAACGCTTTAATTATCGCTTCATCCGATTTCGCTTCACGAGCGGCCTGTTCGCAGAATTCTCAGCCGGGGCGCAGAAATTCCATAAGTACCGGTTTGCCCTGAGAAACAGCCAGTTTCCTGGCCTCATCGAAAGACTCCGGAGCCCGGGCGAAAACTTTTATAGCTGATAATGCCAGAACCAAACAGAAGATCGAAAACGCTTTCCTCATAACATCCCTTTCCTGCAATTTAATATAATAATCAATTAATACTACGTTACCAATAAAATCGTTCCCGATAGAAATTTTATCGATTCCCCAGGAATCTAATTTATAACTTAATTAGTCGATTTTTTCAAACGATCCAGATACGCCCGAGCGAATTCGCTGACCGTAATCTTCTTCAATTCTCCCGTTATAAAATCATAGTCCTCAACCGGCGACAGATCGTCTTTTAACGCCTTTACTTCGTTATAAAAGGATGTATCCTCCAAAGCATTCAGTGCTTTTATGGAAAAAGCGCGAACCTCTGGAACCGTGCTCTCCAGCGATTTTACCATCAATATTATAGATTCTTCGAATATTTCAGGGCTTGCCGCGCCGACTCGCGATATCGCCCTTCTGGTACCTGCTTCAAAAGGCTCCTCGCTTAGAAATGATATTAATATAGGACCGTATTCATAAATTAGGCCTCGAATATTGTAAACAATCTCTCCTATCGCCTCCGGCCCGTTCCAGCACAATCCTCCCGACTCATCGTTCATCAGCCACAGGATACGCCTTATCTGCCTACGAATTTTCTCCACCTCATATTCCGCTATAATTTTCGACGCTCTTCCCAGGGCCTCTATCGACCTCCAGCGAACAAGAAGCTCTTTATCATAGAGCATCGACGACAGGGTTCTCAAAATGCTTTTATCGCTTCTCGCCTTCTTCTCTAAAGCCTGAAGATCGCGATTTATGAGATCCTGCCTGATATCTCTTTTGCGTTGAGCGGTTCTGGATATTTTTGGGTCGGGATTATCCGAGCACATATGAATTATTTCATCAAGATCATTTTTATAATTTCAGAGTGTCCGTCTGATTTTAAATTCAAAAAATATACGCCGCTTGATAAATTGTTCGCATCATAATTAAACGTATATATGCCCGCCGATCGAATTCCTTTAACTAATGTATCAATTTTCCGGCCTTTTATATCAAACAAATATAATTCAACAAATCCGTCGACCGGCAGTGAATAAGATACGGTCGTAGAATTGTTGAAGGGATTGGGAAAATTTTGAGAAAGCCCGAACCTATCGGGCAGGTTTCCCCCTTCGACAGGAATGTCTACGTTACCATTTTGAAAAATCACGTCCATGCTGTCCACGGTGGAGTTTTCATATGAATCGTAAGCTTCGACAAAAATCCGGTAGGCGCCGTCGGGGTAATCGGCGGTATGGAAAGAAAGCTGTTTTTCCCATAACTCCCCCAGTGAATCGCCGTTGTTGTTGGTCAGAATGTGATAATAGTTTCTTACGCTGTCCATCCAGAGCGGCGGCAGCAAGAGGCTATCCCGCTTATAAAGCAGGGTCGCGTAGGGTTCGTAGCTGTTCGAAGAATAAAAATCGTAGGAATGATTCAAAATCTGCGCCAGCGTGCGCGGATAAACCGTATCTCCCGTCGCCACCGACTCGACCCGGTAATAAAGTTCATAGGCGGGCTGTTCCCAGGGAGACGTTCCGATATAATCTCTAATTTTCGCTATTATATCAATATCCCCGGTCAGGCTGTCGGGATCGAGATATTGCATCTGAGTTTCATTGGGGCTGAACGCGAACCTCTGCCCGGGGAAAACATCGTCGAATATCGGGGGGAATATGTCCTCGTCGGACGGCAAAGCCAGTAAGGGATTAAAATTAATCCCCCATTCGTTATCGAAATAATACCACACCAAACCGTTATCGGTAATCTCCACGAAGTGGATATGTCCCCAATCCTCGGCCCAGTATATTATATCTCCGAGATAATCATATATATTAACCGTATCTCCCACGTCGAATTGAATGGAACTATGGACAAGATGGGCGTAAAGCCAACCCGAAGAAATCCCGGGATTTTGCTGGGGACTTATGGCTAATCGCCAGTAACTATCGCCGCCTATCGTGAGAACGCATTTTACAATCCCGCTTTGCACGGCGTATGTTGGTTCGCCGATGGGAGTGATAATATCCAGGCCCTGGTGAAGATACGACCAATCGGGCGCCCCGTAGCTCATGTGCTGTTCGTAATGGTTCCAGACGGTGCACATGCTGTCGAACGGCGCAAATGGCCAGGGGATGGGATCGTAGTCCAGCAGGGAATTGCCGAGATTTTCCGGAGGAGAGGGTGATTTGATATATTTGGATTCATTTTCGCTTTCGTAAATGATCCCGCCCGTCGGGTTATATATCCTGACGATACCTTTCGAATATTCGTCATCGCGGAAATGAACGCCCGTTACGATATAGTCGTAGTGATATTTCAGATCTCTGAAGGACAGATTCGCCCCCAGCGCGTCGGCGAAAATAACGGAACCGTCAATTGAATATACGATAACCCGCTTTTTATCTATTAGCGAGACAGTCCGGTTGTCCGGTGATATTCTGATTTTCCGGGCGTAGAAAATGTCGGTATAAATTTCTTTTATTAGATCACCTTTGTTATAAAAATAAATATGATCTTCAGCGGCTATAGCGACAAAATCCCCATCAACTGAAATATCAAATTGATGACCGCTTTTAAACCTTTCTGTTTTCTGTAAACGCGGGGTAATAACAAAAAGGTGCTCAGGAGTCCCAATGCCAAACATCTCCCCCGATGCGGAAAAACCAAACAAGGACGCGCCGATAAACTCTTTAGAAAACAGCCGGTTTCCGATCTCCGAATAGAAATGAATCGTCAGTTCACCCTTAAAATGAAAGGTGTGGTCCATAAACGCGACAATCCCGGAATTGGAAATATAAACGTCGGATCCCGGTGCTTTATCAAGCGAATATAGAAGATTGCCCTCTTTATATAATCTGAAATTCGATAATTCGCGGATTTCGTCGCCGACCGATCCGATATCATATCTGCAATAAAACAGGCCGTTTTCCGATATAAATCTGTAATCGATATCCGGCTGACGCTGTACGAATTTACCGTTAAATGAAACGGAATGATCGGGAGCACCCGCAACGGCCGATTGACCGGCGGATATAAAAACCGCGAGTAAAAATACAGTGAAAAAAATCGCGGCCGGAGATTTTTTAAAGCTTTTACGGTTATTCATCATCCGATTACCTAACAATATTAAATCCTTTACAGTTTCACTTACGGCTCGGGTAACGGCCGGCGCAAGTTTGTATCTTAATGAAATATAATGAATTAAGGAATAATGTCAATACCTGTTTCCCCGGCTATTTCAGGGTCGCTTTAATCGAGAAAACCAGCGGCACCAGGTTGGGGTATTTTTTTATCACATATCTCCCCGGTTTATCCTCGGTGAAAAATGTGCAGCAGTCGGTGGGGCTGTAGGAAAATTCATGGAGATATTCGATTTTTAATCCCGCTGAAATCAAAGCGGTTACAACGTCTCCCAGACTGTAAAACCACTCGTACCAATCGTGTTTGAAATCGTTGTCGGGCTCGGCATAATTGCCCGAGTCTGCGAATTTCATCGGTTTGGGAGAACGAAAATACGGGTATTCGAGCTTCTCGCCGTCATCGTCAAACATCCCCAGGATGGGATGAAATTCCACCATATAAAAAACTCCGCCGGGTTTCAGGTATCGAGCTGCGAGACCGGCCCATTTTTCTATATCGCGGATCCAGGCCGATATGCCGTAAGAGGTGAACACGATATCGAACTTCTCGTCCAGGACTTGCGGCAGATCGTAAAGCTCGGTTTCTATAAACCGAGCCGGAATACTCAGTTCTTCGCTCAGGGATTTGGCCAGGGATATCGCTTGGGGGGAGAAATCGATTCCGGTTACCTTCGCCCCCATTCTCGCCCAGGACAGGGTATCCAATCCGAAATGACACATCAGGTGAAGCATGGTTTTCCCGGATACTTCCGTCAGTTCCTCGAGCTCGATTGATTTGAGCTTGTTCTTACCCGCCTTAAAGCCTTTCAAATCGTAAAGAGCTGAATTTTTATTGATTTCGGTCCAGCCGTCCCAGAGGGAACGGTTGATTTCTATATATTTTTTCATATTATCCATAATCTGTTCATTTCCGTTTTGAAATTAAAATCCCGCCGCCAGGCCGTCCTTTCTATGATCCGATCCGGCAATATAAGAATCTTCCGCGCGGTAAATCAACTGCGCGCCACCGAATTCGTTTTGGGGAAGATTGGTGATGATTTTATGACCTCGCCGGTTTAAATCATTAAGCACACCTTTTGAAAAACCGCTCTCAACCGCCACAATATTACTATCCTGCCAGTACCAGCGGGGGGCGTCGGACGCCGCCTGGGGATTCTGGCCGTAATCGAATATCCGGACCATCATCTGCACATGCCCCTGGGGCTGCATATGCCCACCCATCACTCCGAAGCTCATGACCGGGTCCTTCCCCTTCATGACAAACGCCGGGATGATCGTATGATAGGGCCGTTTGCCGCCATCGACCTGGTTGGGATGTCCTTTTTCCAGAGAAAATCCGCAGCCGCGATTCTGCATCGCTATACCGGTTTCCGGGATCACCACGCCCGACCCAAATCCCATGTAGTTCGACTGTATGAATGAAATCATCATACCGTTTTCATCTGCGGCGGCGAGGTAAACCGTGCCTTTATCACGGGGAATTTCTCCGTCGTGAATCAAGACTCGGTCCATTTTCATTCTGCCGGATTGTTCTTTTAAAAATTCAGGTTTCAGGAACTCGCCATAATCAACATTCATAAATTCGGGATCGGCGAGGTGTTTTTTGGCGAATTCAAA
>CBFCYP010000113.1:0-10907 GCA_965602185.1 uncultured bacterium | reverse complement strand
TCTTAATATTTCCGGGGTTGCCCCGATTATGATCTTGAAAAACCTCAAAGGATCCCCCGGACTGAAAAGCGCCGTTTGGGGCTCATGCTCTATCACCTCAGGCTGGAGCGTATCCCTTTCAGATTCCCCCACGTACGGAGGATTCGAAACGATGCCATCAAAGACATCCAGATCCTCAATAAATTTACCATCAAGAATATCACCCGGAATAAACCTTGTTTTTTTTTGAACGTTATTTTTAACGGCATTCTCTCTGGCAAGATCCAGGGTATCCTCACTTATATCCATGCCCACCACCAACCCGGCGTCCATGTTTTTCGCCAGAGCGATGGCTATATTCCCCGAACCGGTTCCGATATCGAGGATTCTGGGAGATTTGAAATCTTTGAGTTTTTCCAGAACGATTTCGACCAGGACCTCCGTCTCCGGACGAGGGATAAGCGCCCGCCGGTCGCATTTTATTATAACATTATAAAACTCGACATATCCGATCAGATATTGCAGGGGCACGCGCTTCGCGCGTTTGAAAATCAGGTCTTTATATTCATCGATTTTATTCCGGTCTACGATTCTACGGGGATGCAACAGAAGTTCCGGGCGGGATAAATTCAGAGTATGTCTTAAGAGAGCTTCCGCAGAAACATCGAAATCTTCTATGCCTGATTTTTTAAGCTGTTTTTTTCCCCAGTCAAGCAGAGAGCCTGTATCCGGACTACACCCAGCCGTCAATAATTTCCCTTTCGAAAAAACCGGGGACACAATCGTTCATCATTCTAAAATCCTTACAGCCGCCGTACATTCGGGGCCCGCGGTCGCTATCCAGGGCATTACGCTCGTGATGAACGGAATGAGGATTTTTAAATTCGGTAAAACTCCCCATCATTATGGCGGCCGATGCGACAGCGGATAATTCGAGAAAATTTCTCCTTTTCATATCCTAATTCTCCGTTGTTTCTTTATCAGAGAAAAAACCATAGCCCAGAGCCAGTCTTAATGATGAGCCCGAAAACTTAAAGGTTTTATCCGGCGCGCCGTTAGAAGGCACGCCGACCAGGTTAAACTCCTGCCATTTCATCCGGTAATCGAATTCAAAGAAATACCTGGCGCTGAAAAAATACCGTATCCCTCCGAAAAACGCCGCCCAGTAGGAATCGTCGGACCGATCGGTAAAGCTATTTTCCTTGAACTTGCTGTACCCGGTATCCATCCCGAACACCAGCCTGGTACTGCCGGATTCGGTTATCTCATACTCATAATCTCCCAGAATTCCCGCTCCCCAGGCGGAGATATCCGAGTCACTGGTGCCGGTATTGATACTTTTGCTGAATATGCTGATGATAACACCGGTCCTGAATCCCGCATCAAAACTATAATACAGCCCTGTTTCCACCGACATGTTGTCGTAAATCTCAAAGCTGCTAACGACCGGATTGCCATATTCAACTTTGCTCAATGGCATGTATTCTGTCCCCAGGCCTATTGAAACCCCTTCGGCCGCAAAAACCCCGCTGAAAAAAAACACGAGAACAAAAACCGTCATAAAAACAATCCTGTGCATCAAGCCACCGTCAAATTAAAATTGTTAATTTTCATAAACGGGACCAGCATGAGAGCTCCGTACTGGGGAATGAGCCTCTGCTCGGCGGAAAGCATCTCCACGTTGGAAAACGCCTCCAGCATGGATTGTTGAACCCTCATATCAACCACAGGTTTGGCGATTTTTCCGTTTTCGATCAGAAATGTCCCGTCCCGCGTATAGCCTGTAACCATGGTTCTCATGGGATTAAGAAAATTAAGATACCAGAACCGGGTTATATAAATTCCGTGGTCGGTCGAACCGATCATATCTTCAACATTACTTGCGCCGGGATCGATGACCATGGCTTTGGGGTAGGGGCCGTAGGAATTATCGGGCGGGAGAGCGTGCCCGGTCGACTGTGTGCCGGCGAGATTTGCATAGTAGCTATTGTAAACGCCGGCCCTGGCGATGCCATTATCAACAATCACAACCTTTTGTTTGGGAACGCCCTCATAATCGAATGGCAAATATTCTATATAGGAGTGGAAGGGATCTTCGCTGATGGTAATATTGGCGTCCATAATCTGTTCGCCGAATTTACCGCTCATAAAGCTTCGATTTTGATGCAGCAGTTTGCCCCCGAAACCGAGAAAGGCCAGAAACAGAAGAAAATTGGCCACCGCGTCCGGCTCCAGAATTACGGTGTAATTTCCGGAATCCAGCTGAACCGGTTCGGTATCGTATGACGCCTTATCGAGCGCCCTCTGCGATACTGTTTTGAAATCGGACTTTTCAATATCTCGTCCCGCAGCCTGCGCCCAGCCGGAGAGTCCGTTTCCGGCGGCAGCCGTAAGAGTAAACCGGTATTCCGTGTTGCGGGCGAAATTCTCGGTGCCCAGCGAATTCACCACCGCCAGAGATGTTCCCGAAGTCTGAAAGGTGCCGGCGCAGGAAAGAGAATCGGATTTTGCTCTTCGGACGATATCGGAAACAACATCCGCCCTGTCCCCCGCTGAATATTCAAATGTGCTGCTGTAAAAACCTGAGGACTTCGATCTTCCCGAGTAGGATAACAATGACTGAAAATCAGGGTCCTCTTTCTGATTTTGCGCTATTTCCTCGGCGGCCTTAATTAGCTTTACAACCCCCTCAGCCGTTGGATCATTGGAGCGGGAAACGCCTATCCTTTTGCCAAAAATCGCTCGGCACCAGATCGTCGAATCGGACCGTCCCATATTCTGATGAATCAGGTTTTCCGCGAAACGGGTAAGATAGAACTCCTCTGATTCACATACCAGTTCGGCCTGGTCGGCGTTTGAGTTTTTTAAAGCCTTTTTGAAAACCTCGATTATATTTTCATCAACCATTAACCGCCTGCCTTCACGTTGGACACCAGAATGGGCGATGCTCCCTGAGCGGTCCTGGCGTTTTGTCCCGGCTGCCCTTTCCCGCAGTTCGGCGTTCCCCAGACTTTCCAGGACGAGCTGTCGGCTATGGCTTTAACCGAATTCCAGAAATCAACCGTCCTGCCGGAAAAAGTCGGATTCTTATATACCTGCCCCGGTTTGCCGCCTTTGATCTCCCATGCTATCTCGCATCCGAATTCAAATGAGGATCTGTCATCCGACGGTGACCATGATGATATGGTCGACATATATATGCCGTCATCAACGGAAGATATTATATCATCAAAAGACTTGTCGCCCGGCTCGAGATTGACATTTGTTATCCTGACAATCGGGATATTACCCCAACTGTCGGCCCTCATGGCGGCCGTGGATCGAGTGGAAATCATGGCGGCCGTTTCCCGGGACGATAGATAGCCAACTAAAATACCGTCCTTTATTAATTCGGCCTTGTGAGCCTTTACGCCCTCGTCATCATAACCGTAGGAGGAAAGACCATAAGGATGGGTGGGATCGGAAAAAACGTTTATTATGGGCGATCCGTACTGCAGTTTTCCCAGCTTATCGACCGTGGCAAAGCTTGTGCCTGAGAAATTACGTTCCGATCCGAATACCCTGTCGAGTTCGAGAGGATGCCCGATCAGTTCGTGTATTAACAGGCTTACCACCGAGCCCTCAAACACCATATCGGTGGTTTTCGAAGGGCAAGCGGTGGCGGCAAGAAGCGTTTTAACCTCTTCGGTAAGGCGAGGGATTTCCGATTTAAAATCATACTCCGACAACAGCTCAAATCCCTTGCATTCATACTGCCCGCCATTTTTGGGAAAGCTGCGGGTTGCCCTTTCCCTGTGAGACTTGCTTATGCCAAGTTCTATACCCACGCCGGATTGAATTATCTTCTGGTTAACGCGGGTGCCCTCCGATGACGCGAAAAATGAATTCGTTTTCCTGAAATCTATATGGGAATTACGAGAATTGAGTCCCTCCCGAGCCGCCATCAGGCTGTCCAGTTCCGATAGGTATTCGAGTTTTTCCTTAAGGGCGATCTCAAAAGGATCAGTCTTAAAATTGGAAATGTAATTGTCTTTATATGATCCCGTATCCGCCAGCTCAACCGGTTTATCATTCAACCTCGCCGAGGCCTTGCCGATTTCTATGGCCTTTTTTGCCGCGCCGGAAATCTCGTTTTCAGTTATGATAGAGGTACCGAAAAATCCCCAGGCGCCGTTCACCAGCGCCCTGATCCCCACGCCCCTATCGGAGGATTTATTTACCGATTCCGGGGAACCATCCGAAAATGAAAGAGATTCGTCCTCTATTTCAACATAACGGCAGTCAGCATAGGAGGCTCCCAGCGATCGGGCCTTTTCCACCGCGTTTATGGCGAGTTTATCAATTTGAGCCATTTTATAATATTGGTTGAAGCCGAATCTTTAAGGTTTTTTCATCTTTTCGCATTCAATAGTTCCTGATGCGACGCTTTTTTCGCTTCCAGAACCAGCCGGCCGATGTCACCGTTTATTATGTTCTCGAGATCGTAAAGAGTCAAGCCGAATCTATGATCGGTTACCCTGTTCTGGGGGAAATTGTAGGTGCGGATTTTCTCCGAACGGTCCCCCGTACCCACCTGCGTTTTTCGTTGGCGGGCGATATCGTTGTTATGTTCGCTAACCGCTTTATCCAGAAGCCGGGCCCTCAAGACTTTCATGGCCTTGTTCTTATTTTTCAACTGGGATTTTTCATCCTGGCAGGTTACTACCGTGCCGGTAGGGATATGGGTTATTCGAACCGCCGAGTCGGTAGTGTTTACCGACTGGCCTCCCGGCCCGGACGATCTGAAAACATCAACTTTCAACTCGTTGGGTTCGATTTTAATATCCACATCCTCGGCCTCCGGCAGAACCGCGACGCTGGCGGCGGAGGTATGAATTCTCCCCGACGCCTCGGTCTGAGGAACTCGCTGAACCCTGTGAACACCCGATTCATATTTCAATTCCCCGAATACACCCTTACCTTCCACCAGAAAGATAATCTCTTTCAAACCCCCGATGCCGGTGGTATTGGTATTCATAACGTCCATTTTCCAGCCTTTATCCTCGATATAATGGCTGTACATCCTGTAAAGATCGGCGGCGAATAAGGCCGCCTCCTCTCCACCTGTCCCCGCCCTTATTTCGACGATAACGTTTTTATTGTCATTGGGGTCCCTGGGCACGAGCAGCATTTCCAGTTCGGTTTTTATTTTATCAAATTGCTCCCGAAGCTCGTCAAGTTCCGCTTCGGCGAGTTCACTCAATTCCTTATCATCGGAGGTTTCCAGAATCTCGTTATTATCATTGATATTCTCCAGGATTCTCCTGTACTGCCGACCTTTCTCCAGAATCTCCTGGATATCGGCATGTTCCTTGGTAAGCACGCGGTACTTTTTCTGGTCAGTCATCACCCTGGGATCGGCAAGAAGTTCCGAAAGTTCCTCGATACGTTTTTTTAAAGGCTCTAATGCTTTTAATAAATCTGCGGACATATTTGTTTTATTATTTTAAAAGTTAAGCCGGTTCGGGGTCAAGGGACGTCCCGGCTATGGAATCTTTTAACGCTGTAAGAGCTACCTCGACCTGGTCGTCGGATGGTTCCCTGGTGGTAATCCTTTGAATCCAGAGACCGGGGGCTATTAGAAATTTCGTAATCGGGTTGGATCGGGTTTTTCCAGATAGTTTTAAAAGCTCAAACGACAATCCCGCAACCATGGGGAGAAATAATAGATGAGTGAAAAATCTTTCGAACAATCCCGGAGGATGACCGATAACAACCGCGAAAACCGTATCGGAAACAGAATATGTCAAAATCGCAAGTAACGCAACTATCAGGATAAAACTCGTTCCGCATCTGGGATGATAGGTGGTAAATCCGTACGTGGACTTAACCTCCAGCGGCAGATCGGATTCAAACGCGAAAATCGATTTATGTTCCGCGCCGTGGTACTGGAAAATCCTTCTGAAGCTTTCAAATCGGGACAGCGACCAGATATAGAAAAGAAAAATAAGCATCCGGACGGCCCCCGCCACCAGATTAAACTCGACCGCGTCCCTGGGAATCGAAAGCAATTGAGTTAATAAAATGGGCAAAAAGAAAAATATCGCCAGCCCCATGCTGATGGAGAAAATCACCGTCAACGCCAGGGCAAAATCCAATTTACCCGATTGCCGGTCCGTAATTACCGGTTCCTCATCCGCCGAATCTCTGGCGGCCATTTCCGCCGAATAATTTAAAGTCCTGATACCCAGGACAAGCATCTCCACAAATGAAATTACGCCGCGGATAATAGGCTTATTTAGAATCCTCTTCCTTCTGGTAATGGAGATAAAGGGATCGGTCTTGGTATGTATTCTACCGTCGGAAAGCCGCAAGGATGTGGACACTTTCTCCGGCGATCTCATCATCACGCCCTCAATAACGGCCTGCCCGCCGACGTTCTTATCTACTGATTGCAAAGCCGCCAGAGGAATCGATACACCGGCCGTCAGAGATTTTATTAGCCAAGATCTGCCCATAATAAAAAACCCTATTACTCCTTGTTATTGTTTTGTTTCGACGTATCGCCGTATTTGCGCCGGAATCTCTCGACTCTACCTGCAGTGTCGATAAGCTTCTGCTTGCCGGTAAAAAACGGATGGCAACTCGAACATATTTCCACCGTGATATCCTTCACCGTAGACCTGGTCTGGAACCTGTTTCCGCAGGCGCATTTTATCGTAGCTTCAACATACTTCGGATGAATTTTCGCTTTCAATTTATCCTCCTGATCCAATTATCTTCAAAATACTCCAATCTTACAATATAATAGACAATTGCCGCTTTGCAAATACTATTTGATTCCAATAAAACCTTATTTTCATCGTATTAGTGTCATCTTTAAGTTCCTGGGCCGATTCGAATCACCTTCTTCGGCGTTCAATCCAGCGAAATAAATCCCGCTGGCGCATTCGTTATTATTGTTGTCGGTTCCATCCCAATAAACTTCGCCATACCCGTTTAAGGTTTCAACATTAACCGTCTTTATCAAACGGCCCGAAATATCGAAAACATTGATATTCTTAAATTCTGTTTTATCATCAAATCCTTCAAGTTTTAATACGGTTCCGGAGTTAAAAGGGTTCGGATAACTTCTTATCAAATAAGCGGCTGGGCGAAGGGCTTGGGATTTATCGTCTTCTATTCCGATCACCGTATCGTCAAAAATCGCGATCGACAGGGGGCCGTCTCCCAGAGCATAGGACCCGACCACGTTTCCGGAAAAATCAATTTTGCTGACCGTATCGTCGCCGAAATTACATGAATACACATATCCCAAAGAATCCGAGGCGATTGAGGACGCCCCCAAGCCGACCGCTATGGGGTTCGAGGGGCCGTGGATAATATCGCCGCTGAATATATCGTACGAATAAACATAACCGTTTGTCGACCACCCCCCGGCCGACAGATATCCGATCCCGGTCGGCGAGATCGCCAGTTGCGAGGGCTGCCCGCCGATGAGTATGGAGTCGGTTACGAGGTCCGGTCCCGGATCGAAAATATAAACAGAACCCTCTACGTCGTCGTAATTCCCGGTGCAGACTATATAAAACCTGCCGTCGGCCGCGCGGCTTATCCATTGCGGGTTCTTGCCCACGTTATGGTCCGATACAAATGAGAAACTGCTCAAATCAATTTTGGCCAGCCTGCCCTGCCCGTAACTGAAATTATTCGGGTCGAAATATGTTTGAGTCACATATAGAAAATTATTATAGCATAACAGGCCCTCGGGATATCCTCCTATCTCAATCTCACCGTCGACGGCATTTGTCAGCAAGTTCAGTCTATACACTTTTCCCGATACCCAGCCGGTGACATACGCGTAATTGCCGTTAAATGTTATATTGTAGGGATTTGATCCTACGGGAAGAAGGAAATTAAATTCAACTTGATAACTCGACGGATTTATTTTCATAACATCCGCTGAGATGGAATTAACCACATAAAGATAATTGTCATAATACGCCACCTGGTTTGGCGTTTCACCCAATATCGTAATATGGTTGATAACATTTCCGGTTTCCAGATCGATTAAAGATAACGTCTCCGCGAGACCGTTTACCACATACGCTTCACGATGCGCGAAAACCGATGATGATATCGATAGTATCAATATAAAAACGAACTTCCTCACAATAGCCCTCCGATATTTCTAATCTTTAGACTGACTCTATATTCTCTCGGTCTTTCCGGTTGCCGATCCAGAACCTCATACTGCCTGTCGCCTATATTTAAAACGTCAAATGCCGCCGAAAAACCGATCTTGCCGAGATTCCCGGAATAGCCTGTATGCAAATCCAACAGGTCAACCGGGGGAAGCGACTTGGTGTTTTCCTCCGTCTGATAGCGTTTCCCCAGATGACGTCCGGTTAATTTTAGATCGATTCCGTATCTCGCGAATTGTATTCCGGCGGTTTGGGTACCTATAGGTCGAAACGTCAGGAATTTGTTATGGTGGTTAACCTCCGTTTCCTTATTGAGAGGTCTATTAAAAGAGGCCGACCAGAAAACCGTTACGGGTCCTGAAAAGGGTGTGCCTTCAAATGAAAACTCCCAGCCGCTGATTTCCGCCCTGGATAGATTGACCGGCTTAAATTTATTTCCCGCCCAGCGCCGCCAGATAATTAAATCATCATACTCTCGATAATGCCGGGCTATTCTAAGCTTTGCGGGAACAGTTCCCTCTATGTCTATATCAAAACCGATCTCGTACCCCTCCGAAACTTCCGATTTAAGGTCGGGATTGGGTTCGGCGAAAACGTCCTCTTTCCAGAAAATATCCGCCATATCCGGGAGGCGCCTCGATCGGGAATAAGAAATATCGAAACCGGGTCTGGCGAAAATATCGAAACCGGTTCTGAAGGTCATTGATGGAGCATCGAAATCCCCTCCGTCTCCCCCTTCCCTTCTGTATCCGAATGTCATTGCAGATATGTTTTTGATCTCGCGAAATTGAGGAAAATGATAAGTTATACCACCCTGAACAGAGTTGGTCAGCCGGGAATGAAACCCGAAACTCGCCTCCGGCCTGAGATGATCTTCGCCGTCCAGCGATTCGTAACGCAATTCCCCCGAAATATCAAAATCGAATTTGCCTTTATACTGATACCCCGCCTTAAAATCCCGGCCGGCTTCTTTGAATGTGGAGTTATAGGCGATAAAATTGAAAACCGTCCTGGGGGAATCGTACTCGATCGCGCGATTCGTCATCCCGCCGGTAAATATTATTCCGGAATTCGGATTTAAATCCCTCGAAAACTTTAAAACTAACTCCCTTTCGAAAATATCGGAACCGGCATCGGGTGTGATCTGAAACACCGGGCCGGGTGAGCCGGAATTCCTGTTGAAAAGCCTGGCGGTAAACTCCAGCGACGATCGATCGTATTTATGTTTGATGACTCCGAAAAACTTCCTGTCATGGTAATAGTTGTTTTCCCGGCTTTGAATCGAATCCCGGGGATCGGAAAACGAGAAATCCCCCCGGTCGAATATGTTTTCAGTATCGATACTGAAAAAAGTATTGAGAAAATTGAGGCCCGATAATCGAACCGTATATACCTCTCTATCGAAACTTCCTCTTTCGGTCCCGGTTGCCACCTGAAGGTTTTCCCGGTGATCCGATGTTACAAAATTCACACTTCCCGCCAATCCTTTGCTGTCGTGACGTCCGCCTTTAATTATCTCGATTTTCGAGACCGATCCCATGGGAATGGACGAGATATCCCCTTTTGACGATAAGATGGAGTTTGTTTTCCTGCCGTTGAGTTTTATCTCAACGCTGTTCAAATCGGAGCCGCGCATCCGTAAGAATTTCTGCGCCCCGTATTCGACGATTTCAATCTCGGGAAGCCGTAGCTGAAGATCGTCGATTGAAAACGATTCGCTGCCGCTAATTTCAACGGTTGTGATATTGCCCTGACGGGTTATCAGTACCGGTTCGGTTCTCGATACGGAAATAATCTGGCCCCCCACCTCAACGGGAAACGGCGTCAGCTCTATGGTGAGAGATGTCGTCGAATATGATTCGACGGAGATCTCTATCTTTTCGGACGGCTTATATCCGATTCTCCTGGCGCTGAGAGAATATTCTCCCGAGGGGATATCGTTAAAACGGAATTCCCCATTCAAGTCGCAAAATGACGTTTTTCCGTAATCGACTATAGATACCGCCGCCCCCGAAACCGGGGCGCCCGAAACGCTGTCAACGACCTTACCGGAGATTTTAATCTCGGATTGGGCAAGGAGATAATTGTAGAAGCATATAATGATAATAATTGTTGAAAATAAAAGCCGGCAAAGGGCTCCGGTTAATAATTGCCGCCTTGCCGACGATACTTCTGATGCCATTCCGAACCTCGCCCTCGAAGGTTGAAGGAACTATTTACGATGGTATCCTGACTTACGGACCTCTGATAGGCGGCCGCGCCTTCCCCTCTTGCGAGTGTGGCTTTCCGCGGCGCTTACCCGATCACAGTAGCGGGGCTGTGACGGTATCTCACCGTCTTCCCATCGGGGCTTACACCCTGTCAATCTATAAATAATTTTAATCCGCGATGCCTCGAATGTCAAGCTTTAAGAGAAAAAAATATGGGGTCAGGCATGGGGACTGATGAAAAAGAGGTAGGTCGGGAGCCCTGTGCTCCCGACACCCGATTTCAACGTAGCGCCGGGTCAGGTGATTTGAAAGTTCATATATAAAAAAAGTAGGGGCGAGGTTACCTCGCCCCTATGGCATTAAACCTATATTAATTATTACTTCAACAACGTCATCCTTCTCGTATAAGAACCGTTCGCCGTCTCCAGACGATAGAAATAGATGCCGCTGGTGTATTTATCGCCTTCCCAGCTTATGGTATGCTCTCCAGCCTCCTTGAACTCATTGAGGGCAATATCCACTACACGCCCGAGAA
>CBFCYP010000112.1:0-10922 GCA_965602185.1 uncultured bacterium | reverse complement strand
CCGCTTCAATCATCAATAAAAGTGATTGATCCTGTTGATAAAAGGGAGGGGTTTGTGGCATTGACAGGCTCTTCAGGCAATTCGATAAAACTGCTTAATCCTGATGACGACACCGCGTCCGCGATTATAATGTCCGCCGGCCCAGTTCAATCATCAATTAAAGTGATTGACCCGGTCGATAAAAGGGAGGGATTCGTCCTGTTAACTGAGACCGCCGGTAATTCGCTGAAACTAATGGATCCCGGTGACGACGGAATAACATTAATCGAAATAAACGGCGGTATTGATGGCAACGCCACCTATAAAATGTTCAATCCCCAACCGGAGCCGCCCGCGGTACTTATGGAAATGAGCGCTGCCCCCTCGTCCGGCGCCAGCTTCAGGATGTTCAACCCTCAGCCGGAACCGCCCGCAGATCCATTGTTGGAGATGAACACCACCCAATACGGTGCCAGCTTCGCTATGGCCGGTCCGCAGGCCGCCGGCCCGGGGGATGAGATCACCGATCCCATGTTCGAGGTCATCGCCGATTCTACCGGCGGAGCCATAAATTTAAATGATCTGATTGGCAGATACATGGGCTTAGAGCCTTGCCCCTTTGCGCCAGGTGGCATGTTTCAAATGTATGATCCCGTAGCCGATGCCGTGAAATTCGAAGTGGAAACAACTGAAGATGGCGCCAGCATCGATATATACGACGAAATCGGAAAATATATGGGCCTTGAACCTATGCCATTTTCACCCGGCGGATTTTTATATATGATCGATCCCTCAGGCTTTGTCGATGATACCACTATAACATTGGGATCGAACGGCTACATATCGGCAGATAAAGGTGTTACTATCGGATCGAATACCAATACCGGGAACCATACCCTGGTAATGGGCGCGCAAACCGGCGCGTCAGGCGAAAACTCTTTCGCGGGCGGCAGAGAAGCGCAGGCGAATCACGATAACTGTTTTGTCTGGTCAGATTTTCCCTTTGGCCCCATGGTGATACCTCTACAAACCTCGGTCGACAACCAGTTTCTGGTCAGGGCAAGTGGAGGGATAGCGTTTTATACCAATGCAAGTATGACATACGGTGTCTCATTGGGTCCCAACGACTACACCTGGAACTCCATTGTCCCGCCATTAACTGTGCTTAATTCCCGCGATGTCGATGGCTCCGATATTTTAAGTAAAATAGAACAGCTTCCGGTAAAACGATTCCGTACTGACGGTGGAGCAGAGCATGTCAGCCCGTCACCTGATGATTTCAATAGGCTTTTCGATTTGGGTTCAGCCGAAAATCAAATCTCCGCGCAGGATCAATCCGGAATCGCCTTGGCAGGAATCAAAGAGATGATAAACATTATAAACGAATTAAAAGATAAAAACGCCGAGCTCGAAAGGAGAATTGCAGAGCTGGAGAGAAAGCGGTAGAAAATGTAGGTCGGGTTCCGAACGGAGAGAGAAACCCGACGAAGGGTCTAATATCAAAAATATAAACCTTTAAATACAGGAGAGAGAAAATGGAAAAGCGAAATTGTACGATTGCGTTGCTGGCATCTTTGATTTTGCTTTTCACCGGATTCGCGACGGCATCAACCGTGATCAACTACCAGGGTCTTTTGACCGACTCCAGCGGAGACCCTGTCCCTGACGGCGTTTACCAGATGATATTCAGCATCTGGGACGATTCCACCGGGGGAACACAGGTGTGGACCAGCGCGCTGACGTCGGTTGAGACCACCAACGGCCATTTCAGCGTGGACCTGGGAGCCACCGAGCCCCTCGACAGGGATATGCTCGGTTCCGGCCCGGTATACCTGGAAATACAGGTGGAGACCGAGCCGCCCATGGACCCCCGGACACGGCTGAACTGGGTGCCTTACGGCGCCGTATCCCAGAGGGTGCTGGGCGATGTGGAAACCAGCGACGGCTCGTTGACCATTCAACTGCCTGACGCCGAACAGCTGCCTTTTATCAATCTCAACGTCGATTCGGCGCAGGCCAACGTTTTGCTGTCACCGGGCTATCCCGACGGCCCCGCGATTAATATGATGTTGACGACGACAATTGAGGGCGATGATGCCGGTATGACTTTCTATGGTCTCGGCGGCGATCCGCACATTGATATGCATACCGGTCCCCGAAACAGTTTCTTAAATGTTAATTGGGCCGGACCTATGGATGGGGAAAAAGCCGTCGAAATCCTCGCTGATTCCGCCGGCGCGGCGATTTCTATCCTACGCGAGATATCTGATGCCGAACCAACGGTCATTCCTTTTACAGCTTTCGCGGACGATTCCTCAACACAACTGAATTTGATAAGCGCAAGCCTGCCGGACGGCCCCTCGGCAAATATGACTGTTACGCTTACTACCGAGGCTTACGACGCTGGCATGTCCTTCATCGGCGCGGAAGGGGGACCCACCCTGAAAGCGGGCGCGGATTCCGATGCCGCCGGGATAATAATAGTCGATACCATGCCCAGCGGCGACAGCGGCTCGATTAATCTGGGAGTAAATCCCGGTGAAACCGGAATTATCGTTGTTGATTCCCGCGGTGGTGAAGATGGTGAGCTTACCTCCATCGCCTTAAACGCCGATGGCAGTGAAGCAGGTATAATTGTTGTCGACTCCAAACCGTCCGGCGACAGCGCTATAGTCCAGATGGGCGCCAGCTCCGATAGAGCGGATCTAACTATTAATTTCGCTGAGCCATTGGACAATCAGGCTCATGGCGTGGGATTAGCCGCCAATTCCAGCCTGGCGGATGTTAACGTTTATTTCGCCGAACCGCTTGATGAGGGAAGGCACGGCGTTCAAATGTACTCTGACAGCGCAGGGGCGAATATCAATGTATATCAGGAGCAGGGTGGCGGGGGCGACGAAATTGGTACTCCCATGTTTTCCGTCAGCGGATCGCCGAATACCGGAGTATTCGCTAAGATTTTCACTCCCCAACCGGAGCCGCCGGGTGGTAATCCCATGATCGAAATGAGTACCGCGCCGGGCAACGATGCCAGTATTAAGATGTTCCAGCCTCAGCCTGAACCGCCCGGGAATTATTACGAGGCCATAGTTATGTCGAACACTTCCGGGGGCACTAGGGCTCCCGCCGCCAGCATAAAGATGTTCCAGCCCCAGCCGGAACCCCCGGGATTACCCGCGTCCGTGCAAATAATCGCTGAAGATACCCATACGGAATTCGATGTTCGCAAGATGATGCAGGATGTAACTGGCGGTATGGACAGTACCGGCATGCATGCCTTCGCGGACTCCGCCGAAACCTCCATGGAATTGTACCATGGCGCCAATACCTGGATGAAAATGTACGCCAACGAAAGCACCGGGGGTATGGAATTTTTCGACGGCGGTCTTAAGTATATGGGTGTCGAACCCAGCCCGTTCCGCCAGAGCGGCGATCTCAGGATGTATGATTCCAGCGAGAACACCTCGATTATCATATCGTCCATCGGCCAGGTCTCCATCGGTACCGGCGTAATGGGAAATATCCTGACAATTCAACGTGGCTCCCCGACCGATCCCGTCGCCGATGCCTGGACCACCTACAGCTCCCGCAGATGGAAAAGAAATATCGAACCGATAGAGGGTTCTCTTAATAAAGTCATGAACCTGCGCGGTGTGTCGTTCGAGTGGAAAGAGAACGGTAAGGAGGATATAGGACTGATAGCAGAGGAGGTTGCCGAGGTCATTCCTGAAGTCGTCGCCTTTGAGGAAAATGGCGAGGACGCCCAATCGATAGATTACTCGCGCCTGGTAGCTGTTTTGATAGAGGCCACCAAAGAACAGCAGAAAGAAATAGAGGGATTGATAGCTGAAATAAGCGAACTTAAAGACCGGATTAAATGAAAAAAAACTTGATAAATAAATGAAAAAGAATATTTTAAAAATAGAGAGAGGAGAATAGATGAAGATCATCAATTTCACGCTCTTGCTGCTTTTGATGACATCATTTGCCATAGCCCAGGACTACCAGATCGATTGGTATGTCATAGCCTCGGGTGGGGGGGAGATGTCGTCAACAAACTACAATGTCAACGGCACCGCGGGTCAGCCGATTGTGGGGACCTCCTCATCGGCAAGCTATATCGTCGAGTCCGGTTTCTGGGTTGGCGCCGGCGCTATCGGAGGATGCGATTATGTGGTCGGCGATGTCAACGGCAGCGACAGCTATAACGGTCTTGATATCACCTACGGGGTGAGTTTCTTTAAAGGCGGCGCCCTGCCGATGTGCCCGTTCGGTTCCTGCCCTATTCCTCCCTGCAACAGCTTTTATTACTGCGGCGACGTTAACGCCAGCTGTTCGTACAACGGTCTTGATATCACCTACGGCGTCAGCTACCTGAAAGGCGGCCCGGCTCTCATGCCCTGCGCATCATGCCCGCCCGGCGGGCTGATAGTGACATCCGCACCGGGTGAAATTATCAAATCCCCCGCTATCTCAAATGTGAAACCGAAAGTAAAGGCCAAAGAAAAGAGAGAATCGAAAAGATAGGGTAATTGAAATTTAAGAATGTTTCTTTTAAAAGGGATTGCACGATGCAGTCCCTTTTTTGAAAAACTGACATTATTGCACATCGTCGCTTTAACTTATTAATAGAACGGGAATTGTGAACATATGAGGTCCTTATTATATGTCCAATTTTGCAATGCCGTTTCCGCCAGAAACTGTTTTAACAGTATTTTGCCCATATTTTATCCGATACAAGATATAAGTTATCTTAATTGGGATACTTATCCCGTTTTATTTTTTTGAAATCGAAACAGGAATTTTACAATAAAAGGGAGGAATCATGGCGGTAATGATGGAGGTCCTCGAGTGGGTTGACATGTCCGGAAACGATATGATTCATCGCTTGCCGGAAAAAGGTTCGACCGATATTAAAGCGGGTGCGCAGCTGATCGTAAGAGAATCACAATCGGCGGTGTTTTTCAAGTCGGGAAAAGGATATGATGTAATGGGTCCCGGACGGCATACTCTGTCCTCGCTGAACATTCCGATATTAACTCGAGCTCTTTCGCTTCCGTGGGGATTTAAGTCACCCATCAGGTGCGAGGTATATTTTATTAACCATAAGGTATTCACCAGCCTGAAGTGGGGAACTCGCGATCCGGTCGCCTTCCGCGATAAGGAACTGGGCCTGGTCAGATTGCGCGGGTATGGCGTCTATACCTGCAGGATAGTCGAACCTCTGGTTTTCATAAACAGCATCGTGGGACGCGAAGCGGCCTATTCCACCGACGATATATCCAGCTATCTGCGCGATGTCATAGTCGCCCGCATTAACGATCTGTTCGGCGAGAAACTCGAGACCATATTCGATCTGCCCAAACAATATGATGAGCTGGGCCTGGAGATAAAGCAGAAGATCGGCGGCGAGTTTTCGAAATACGGCATGGAGCTGATCGATTTCTACATTACCTCGATCACTCCGCCCGATGAGGTCCAGAAGATGATCGACGAGAAATCGTCCATGAAAGCCGTGGGCGATCTGGATAAATTCCTGAAATATTCCATGGCCAAGGCCATGTCTTCCGGAGAGGGCACTACGGCCCAGACCGGCGCGGGATTAGGAATGGCCGCCGGCGTCGGTTTGATGGTTCCGGCGATGCTTTCCAACGCTTTCGCGCCGGAAGAGAAAGGCCTGAAAACCGAATCGGTTCCCACTGTAACCTGTCCTGATTGCGGAAATGACACACCGCAAAATTCCAGATTCTGCTACAAATGCGGTCATCCCATGGTCGCCTCCGATCGCTGCCCGGATTGCGGAATCGACCTCAGCCCCGACGCCAGCTTCTGTCATTCCTGCGGAAAGAAATTGGGCGATAAGCTGACCTGCTCCAAATGCGGCGCCAGGCTTCCCTCGGGATCGAAATTCTGTACCGAGTGCGGCGAAAAAGTCGATTGATGGGGGATTATGTTTATGGCTGATTATTCAGCGCAGTTTAACTGCCCCGGATGCGGCTCGCCACTCGAGACACTCGAAGGCACCATCAGCCTGCAATGCAAATTTTGCGGTCTGATTATGCGTATAGGTTCACCCGGCAGGATATTAAAATATTTCTATCAACCGAAACTCGAGGGTTTCGCCGTAAAGTTCTCTATCGAGAAACATCTTAAAGAAAAAGGACTATCGCTTACCTATTCTGAAATCTCTCGTCAGCTCTTTTACATTCCTTTTTACAGGTTTCGGGGGATGTCGTACACTCTCTTTTGCGAAAAAACCGTGGAATGCGAGGGTGAGGATTTCGAAAATGCCATCCCCATAGTTAAGCGTGAACTGCAAAGAAAATGCAGCCATTTCGATCTTACCGTCCCGGCTTACACAAACGAATCGTTCGGCCTGGAATCGCTCGGCATAAGGCCCGAGGTTATGCCTCTAACCGCTCTTCACAATGATAACTTTCCGGAAGACTCGGTTAAGATCGATATAAAAATCTCTCCCGAAGAGGCCAAACAGAAATCCATGACAATGTTTTTTATGAACGTTGGGTTCGCCTCGTTGAACAAAGAGATATTATCGTCGGAAATGATAGGGGAGGGGCTTTCATTAATCTATTATCCTGTCTGGGCCTTCAGCCTCAGCCAGGGAGATTTTTACACCACCATGTTTATCGATGGTTTGAATAAACGCGTGTACCATGAAATCCCCGGCGAGCTTAAAACCAATTCAACCGGCATCGATCTCAGCCGCGCCTCGGAAATGAACCCGGTTCAGCATAAATGCCCCAATTGCGGTTTTGATCTCCCCGTTTCGGAATATTCTCTTTTTTATTATTGCCAGAACTGTTTCCGTTCTTATATGATAGCCGACGATAATTACGTTTCAACGGAGTTACTGGCGGCGAAATACGAAGAGGGTAAACATTATCATCCCTTCTGGAGATTTCCGTTTGTCGCTGGAGAAAACATCGATACCGTTTCAAAATTTTCAAAAGTCCTCACCGGGGAGATTCCGCTGGTGGCAAAGAAAAAAGCCCCAAACAAGTTTTACCTGTACGTGCCGGGATTTAAGTCCATGAACCTGAATTCTCTTACCAACGTCGGAACGAGAATATGCTGTATTCAACCGGAGTTGAAAGTTGGAAATAATAGCGTTCCCTTTGAGGCCGAAATGATTCTTCCCGAAAGCGAAGCCCTGGAGCTTGCCAGGCATTACTGGAGCGTAATAAAATCGAAATACCGTCATCTCGAACGGCCGGAATACGAGTTCGAATCCTGTAAAACGGGAAAAGGGGAGATCGTCTGGCTCAGTCTTTCCAGACCGCATTACGATAACAGGCCCCGTTATTTTAAACAGGCCAAATTATATGCCAAATAAAACTGAATTAATAATCGATGTGGGAACAAATTCTATCCTGGCCCTGATTGTAAAAGCCGGGGATGGTGAACTGTCGGTAATATCTGATAATAAGGTTACCACCCGCCTCGGCGAGGGCCTGCAAAATTCCGGCTTGCTATCCAAAGAAGCTATGAAAAGAACGGTCAGCGCTATTTCCGGCATACTAAACCGGAGCAAGTTCGATTCTGTCACGATAATCGGAACCGAAGCTGTCAGAAAGGCCGAAAATAAAACAGAGTTTATTAACTTGATAAAATCTGAGTGCGATCTGGACCTCACGGTTATCTCCGGGGAAACGGAAGCCGCCCTTTCTTACTTCGGCGCCTTTTATAATCTGGATATAGATAAGGGCGATATTCTATTGGTGGATATGGGGGGCGGATCCACCGAGTTGATTTTCGGCTCGGGCGATCGGATAACAGACATCCTGAGCGCCCCCATAGGAGCGATGATATTGAAAGATGCCACGGGAACAGATTCGCTCAAAGAATACGATAGTTTCGCGGAAATCGTTTTCGCTAAAGAGCTTGCGGAATTCAGTCAAAAAACGCCGGGAACTTTTGTGGCTACGGGCGGTACAATTACTTCAACAGGGGCTATCTATAAAAAAATGACCGAGTTTAAAGCCCCTGATATTCATGGAATGAGACTTACTGCTGAAAACATCCTGGAAATCGGACAAAACTTCGAGAATTTGAGCCCCGATAAGAGAAAATCATTGATACCATTCGACCCCCAAAGAGCGGATTTAATGTTGCCGGGGCTGGGAATATTTTTGGCGCTTCTGGGTATATTTAAAAAAGACGAGATTGTGATTTCAAATGGCGGATTGCGATACGGCGCCGCATTGAGGCCTGAATTCGTCGTAAGTTGTTGAAAATGTGATATTTTTTACTTTACCGATCTGGAAAGGACGCCTATTTTACAAAGCTAAAGATTTTTGAGTGACTTACGAAGAGTGAAGTAGGCGGTCCGATGTTAAAGAAATTCGCTTCTCCGACAATTTTAATTTTCCTCTGTATGCTATTTATACATTGCGATGGCGATAACGGCCCTTCTCCATCGAATAATCCTGTCCTTTCGAATATTCAGCTTGTTGATATCGTCCATTACGCAGATTCCCAGACCGTTTCCTTGCTGGTTTCCGATCCCCAGGGTCCCGGCGATATAGACTCCGTATTCGGCAACTATATGGTGCCCGGCAACACCGGTTCCGTAAGGTATATCCTGTTTCATGACGACGGCGAGAACGGTGATGCCAACCCGGGCGATGGCCGATTTACGTCACGTTTCAGGCCCAGCAATGGATTTTTGATTGACAATTATATTATCAGCATCGGGGCATCCGATATCAGCGGAAACCAGGCGGCTCAAATCGAGACGACATTCGCTGTAATAGACACATCTACGCCCCAGAATCCGGTTTTATCCGATGTGGAATTGGATCAGTTCCATTTTTACCGAGATTCACAGACCATATCGGTTATGGTCTCCGATCCCAACGGTCCCGAGGATATCGATTCGGTGCTGGGAAGATACTATTTTGACGAAATTACTCCAGATTATGCGCAAATTATATTCAATGATGACGGCATAAACGGCGATTTGACGCCAGGGGACTATCGTTTTACCGCCATGTTCCTGCCTGATAGCGGGGCTTTTATTCAGGGTATTTATAAAATCGATTTATGGGCAATCGATCTCAGCGATCTGGAATCGGCCTGGTATGATACCTTTTTCGTTTCCGCCGACTCGGCGGGATTGGTCTCGCCGGCTTTGTTTTATCCGGAGCTTGATATTGTTCATAATTATAGCGACTCCCAGACAGTCTCTGTATTTGTCGATGATCCCCAGGGGTATGATAATATCGATTCCGTCTGGGGCGAATGGTTCTCTATTGATAATCCTTTTCCGGTTGAGCAAATGCTTTTCTATGATAACGGTACCCACGGCGACGAGACCTCCGGCGACGGCCGTTTTACTGTAACCTTCATGGCCGATACCGGTGTGTTCGATATTGGACTGCATTACCTGAGTATATTCGCCGTTGATATCGACAGTCACCAGTCGGATCAACTCGATACAACTTTTACCACCGTGGGTAATCCCACGCTGTCGAATGTGGTGGCGCCCGATTCAATTCAACAAATCCCGGGCGATACGACCAGAGCCACAATAACCGTCGACGCCTATGATCCGGATGGGCTTTCAGATATCGATTCGGTATATTCTATTTCTATTTTGGAAGGAAATCCCCCAAATCCTCCTTTTCGTTTGTATGATGATGGCGATTCTCTCGCTCATGGAGATATTATTGCGGGAGATGGTACTTACTCAAGAATTATCGAAGTTTACGACTCAAATGTACCCGGGGACTATCTTTTCACATTTTACGCCATTGACAGTGACGAAAATGTATCAAACAACCCGCAGATAATAATAACAGTTTATAGTTTACCACCACCTTACTGAGGAGATAAATGAAAAAATTAATTTTTGTTGTAGCATTTTTATTACCCGTAACTTTGGCCATTGGCCGCGTTACCATAACCATGGACGGCGGCATAACCGGGCTGACCTCCAACGCCGTGATCGATATAGATCATACGTCCGACGCCATCTGGCTCGGCACCGGCGCCGGAGCTTCGGTCAGTTTCGATAGCGGCAATACCTGGACTACGTTCGGTACTGAATCGGGGTTGCCGAGCGAAGAAGTATCCGCTCTGGCGGCTAACGATGTCGCGATATGGGTGGCCAACTCTCACTCAGAGACCGTCAGTGGTGAAAGCGTCCCCTATGGTGATGGCATATCCTTTTCCACCGATGACGGTCAGACCTGGGCGTCCTTTCGACCCTTCGCCTATCTTTTCCCCGGTTACTCAGGGTCTCCGGGAATGCTTTCCTACGATCTGGCGGTATACGATTCCATAGTATACTCGGCGTCATTTTACGGAGGGTTGATCCGCAGCACAGATTATGGAGAGTCCTGGGAAAACCTGTTCCCCAGTCAGCTTAATGAAACTAATACCGATTCCATCGATTTCGTTGATCGCAATTACTATAGTCTCAACAACAGAATGTTTTCGGTAACCGTGGATACCAGCGGCTTTCCCGATACGCTCAATATCTGGGCCGGAAGCGCCGCCGGCATCAACCGCTTTTCCTTTCCGGGTACGGGAGGCGTTTACGATACCTATCCCGCCGATATCGTCCGCGCTTTCAAAATCGACGCCGGTTTCGTCTGGGATCAGTACGATTGGCATAAAGATACGGTGATGGCGGATTTCTTCATCGGGGTATCCGGCGGCTCGGAAACCGAGGATAACGAGGACTGGTTGTATTCGCCGGTGATTAATTTCAGCAACGCTACCGCCTGCACCCTCTTCTTCGAACATTATTATTTCGATGGCGACTCCATTGGCGAAGATTCGGCGCTCGTACTGATATCCGATGATGGCGGTAATGTTTGGGCGGAAACTCTTGCCGTATTCACCGATAGCGCTTTTGGCGATACCACCGCCGCCGACAGCCAGTGGATCGATATATCGTCCTTCGCGGCGGGGAAGAG
>CBFCYP010000111.1:0-10960 GCA_965602185.1 uncultured bacterium | reverse complement strand
TCATTGTGTATATTCAACACCGCTCATCCCGGAAGCGATGATACCCCTCGCCTGAACCGCGCCGTATCCGAAAATTCACACGATTTCGATTCAGTTCGACAACTGGTCGAGATTTATATCCAACAGCGTAATTTCGCCTCGGCCGATAGTGTTTTAAAAATATATGCAAGATGCGGTGAGAAAAACGGATACACGGTTTATCTGGAGGCCCGCGTCCTTGACCTTACCGAAAACATAGAAAAAGCCATGAGCAAATACTGGGAGGCGATTGATCTGGATTCAACACTGTGGCCTGCCTATCGGGACCTGGCGTTTTTATACGATATTTTTTCCGGTTACGAGACCATGAATCGTCTATTAAAAAAAGCGTTGATTTTCGCCCCCGTGCCGGAAATCCTGTATTACGATTACGGGTATACATTCGACATGATGGGACAACTGGATTCGGCGATATATTATTATCAAAAAGCCATCGATTTTGATTCTTTGGATCATCAGGCCTATCTGAACCTGGGCGCCATCATGGGATTGGGCGGAAACCTGGATTCGGCAAAATTCCTTCTGGAAAAAGCCGTAATGATAAACCCCGACTCTCCCGAAGCCTTTTATAATCTTGGAGAGATCAACCTTTCTCTGGGGCTTTTGGATAATGCCGCGGGCAGTTTTCAGCATGCCCTGGCTCTGGATTCCGGCCTTTTCGCGGCCAAAAAGAGACTCGGCGATATATTTGAGATAATGGGAGATTCCGGGATGGCCCGTTTATACTATGAGGATTTCTTAAATTCCGCACCCACTGTCTATATAGACGATATCAACGAGGTTCGCCAGAAATTGGCCAAATATTAATAACCTTTTTCGTGAAAAACTGCATAATCTTGCACAAAAATAAAATCCGGATTGTCCTATCCTATTTCATATCCTCCGTGCCGGGATTGCGATTTTCATAGTGTTTTTTAACCTGTTATTTTATAATTAGTTGTGAAGACAGATTCGGCTCAACCCTTCGGCAAATTATTATCCATTAATGGCACTATCTTTGCCTTGTTTCTACCCGAAGGCAGAAAATCGCTAGGCTTGAGAAAGCATGGGAGTGGTGCGCTGGATCACCAACCAGCCCCCCCGAATGATTCGGGGATCCCCCTCCGCCACTCCCGTGCATTTTTTTAAGGAGAATCCGATGATCGTTGTAAAGGAAGAACCGAAAAGAATTACCAATATGGAACTTTTAATGATCGTGCTTACGGTTCTTATCACAATCGCGATACTGTTTGTTCCGTACCATTAATACTTTCTATGTCTTGACAATCGCGTTCGCGGTATTATTTTCTGCACGTGATAAAAGACAATGATCTTGACTTAAAACTCGATAACCTTTCCGATAAACCGGGCTGCTATATTTTCAAAAACCGCGATGGCAGGATTATCTATATCGGAAAAGCCGCCTCTCTGAAAAAAAGAGTTAAATCGTATTTCCAGAAAAGCGCGAAAGATCCCAAAACCGAAAAACTGATTTCCCATATTTCCGATGTCGAGTTTTTTATCACATCCTCGGAAAAGGAAGCCTTGCTGCTCGAATCGAATCTTATCAAAGAACATAAACCGCGTTATAATATTGATCTCAGGGACGATAAACGATATCCGTTTATAAAGATAACCACATACGAAACCTACCCAAGGCTTCTGGTGGTTCGCCGAATTCAGGACGATAAGGCCAGATACTTCGGACCTTTTACCAACGTTACCGCCATGCGGCGTACATTGAAATTAATAAGGCGTATATTTCCCATAAGATCCTGTTCGCTGGAACTCCCATCGAAAAGGAAATATAGAGTCTGCCTGGATTACTTTATCGGACGATGCCCGGGATGTTGCGAAGAGGGGAAAACCACGCCGGAATCTTATAATGCCATGATGGACGAGGTGATACTGTTTCTTTCCGGCAGATCCCGGGAAATCGCCGGAAGACTTCGGAAACGTATGGAGCGGCTCTCCGACGAATTGAGGTTTGAGGAAGCGTCGAAAGTCCGCGATCAATTGCAGGCGATCGAGACGGTGATCCAAAAACAGCACGTAGTGAGTTCCGATATGATGGACCGGGACGCTATCTCGGTCGCCATTGAGGGCAAAGATGCCTGCGTGGCGCTGTATCAGGTCAGGGAAGGCGTATTGATCGGTCAGAAACATTTCATCGTCGATACGGCGGGATTTGAGATACCCGACATAGTCAGAAATTTCATACCGAGATATTACAAAACGGAAACCGTGTTCCCTAAAGAGATTCTGGCGCCCGAGAGTTTTGAAGATATCGAGTTGATGGAGGAATTCCTGGAGGAAAAATCTACCCGAAAAATAGATATTTCCATACCTCAAAAGGGCGGCAAAGCCGATCTTATAAAAATGGCGCTATCAAACGCCAGACAGAATCTCAAGTTGCATCTGGCGCAAAAAAGCGCCACCAGAAGGAAAGCGCCACATGCCGTGTATTCTCTGGCGCGGGATTTCTATCTCGATCAGCTTCCCCGCAAAATCGCCGCCTGCGATATTTCGAACCTGGGCAAAGATAACGCCGTCGGATCAGTCGTATATTTCTCCGACGGCAATCCCGGGAAATCGGAGTACCGACGTATGCGGATAAAAACTGTAAAGGGACAGGACGATTTCTCCATGATGAAGGAGGTTGTGGGGAGGTATTTTACGCACCTCGCGGAAAACGGCAAAGACAATCCCGATCTTTTATTGATAGACGGCGGAAAGGGGCAGTTGAGCGCTGCCCTGGCGGCCCTGCAAGACCTGAATATACCCGATCAGCAGACCGTCGCCCTGGCCAAGAAATACGAGGAGGTGTATCTTCCCGGGCGTCCTCAGCCGATCTCTCTGCCCAGAACCTCATCGTCAATAAAACTGCTGCAGAAAATCCGAAACGAAGCCCACCGTTTCGCGGTTTCATATCACAGGAAATTGCGTTCAAAAAAATTGACTGAATCGGAACTGGACGTTATTCCGGGCATCGGGGAAAAGAGGAAAATGGATCTTTTGGCGGCCTTCGGGTCGGTGGAGCGAATAAGAAAATCATCACTTGAAGACCTGCGGGCGACTCCCCATATACCCGAGAAGGTCGCGCGTTCAATCTGGGAACATTTCAACAGGCGGGAGAAAAATGACTGACGACTTGATAATCGAGATTCTCGAACTCGGCCCTTACTTCGTGAATTGCTATATTGTGGGCGATTCAAAAACAAAAAACGGGATCATTATAGATCCCTCGTGGGATCCGGAACGTATAATAAATCATGTTGAGAAATACGGGCTTAAAATCGAAAAGATAGTGATAACTCACGGGCATGCCGATCATATCGGGGCTCTGGATGATATAAGATCCCATTTCGGCGCGACCGTATGCATCGGCGAGAAAGATGCCCCCATGCTTACCGACGCGGTGGCCAACCTTTCCGGTCTTTCGGGCGAATCGGTCATGACCGATCCCGCCAATGAGCTTTTGCATGAAGGCGATGAAATAAAGGTGGGCAGGTTCTCCTTCAAGGTGTTTGAGACGCCCGGCCATTCGCCGGGATCGATATCGCTTTACGGTCACGGCGCGGTGTTTACCGGCGATGCTTTGTTTCTGGGCTCCATCGGGAGAACCGATTTTCCCGGCTGTTCATTTGAGGTGCTTATGGACTCCATAAAAAATAAAATTCTTAATTTGCCCGACGATACGATCATCTATCCCGGACACGGCCCCGATACCATGGTGAAACAGGAACGGGAGTATAATCCGTTTTTGACATTATGAGTATATCCGATTTCCACGTCCATCCGGACTTCTCCATTGACGCGGTCGGTAGCATAACCGAATATTGCGAAAAGGCGCTGGAATTGCGTTTGGGCGCTATCTGTTTCACCACTCATTACGATTACAATCCGGCGTTGGATAAAGACAGCGGATACTGGAAATGTAAAGGATCGAAGATAAAGCTCACGGATGAGGCTGTCGGGTCGTATCTGGAAGAGATTGAGATAGTGAAGAATTCATTTAGAGAACGTGGCCTGAAGGTTTATTCCGGCATTGAAATCGATTATACGCCCGGCAGTGAAAAGGAAGCGGAAAGGCTTAGGTCGTTATTCTCATTCGACTTTGTCCTGGGTTCGATTCACAGCATAAGCGGTTTTGTTATCACTGTGGACGACCACGCGAAAGAATATTTCGGAAACAGGACAATGGATAAGGCAATCGATGAGTATTTCAGTCTATTGAAAATGTCGGCGGAGTGCCGCTTTTTCGACGCCCTGGGACATATCGATTATTTTATGTGCTTCGGACGGAGATATTACGGAGATGAAATTGATGATATCGGCCTTGAAAAATACGCTCCGGTATTTGAAATTCTCAGGAAAAACGATGTCGGTATCGAGCTGAATACCAGCCCCTATAAGAGGGGAGAGAACGGTTTTCATCCCTCAAAGAAAATTTTAGAAGAAGCAATAAATTCAGGGGTGGTAATTTCGTCGGTTGGTTCGGATTGTCACAGTCCGGATGAGCTCGGCAAGGGCATTAAAGAGGGATATCTTTTTTTAGGTTCAAAAAACATAATCCCCCGATTCCCTGCGTGAGATATTCCCGGGAAATGGAGTTTTCAATTGAGTCGACTTCGCATTTGGATTAAATTCTGCAAGGTAGCTGGAGTTATTGGGCAAAATGGAAAATAGTTTTACATCGAAATAAATCGGAGGGAAAATGTCACCTCATAAATCGGACGATATAAGGCTTTCGGCCCTGGAAAACGCCATGATGCAGTTTGACGAGGCCGCGGATATGCTTAATATAGACAAAACCATGCTGGAGATTCTCAAACAGCCCCGGCGAGCCGTCATAGTTAAATTACCTATTCAAATGGATAATGGAAAATTCGAGGTTTTCACCGGTTTCAGGGTTCAGCATAATATGGCAAGGGGACCGGCCAAGGGCGGCATACGGTACCATCCCGATGTCAACCTGGATGAGGTCTCCGCGCTGGCGGCCTGGATGACCTGGAAATGCGCGGTGGTCGGCATCCCCTTTGGTGGCGCCAAGGGGGGTATAACCTGCGACCCCAAAAAGCTCTCCAGGGGGGAACTGGAAAGATTAACCCGCAGGTACACCGCCGATATTATCGAAGTCATCGGGCCTGAAATCGACGTTCCCGCCCCGGATGTTAATACCGACGCGCAGATTATGGCCTGGATTATGGATACCTATTCTATGCATGCCCGGCATACCGAAACATCGGTGGTGACGGGCAAACCCATTGATCTGGGCGGTTCCCTGGGTCGAAGAGAGGCCACCGGCCGGGGAGTCCTGTTGGCCATCCGCGAGGCCTGCAAATATAAAAATATCGATTTGAACGGCGCCCGGTGCATAGTCCAGGGTTTTGGCAACGTGGGTGGAGTCGCCGCGGAATTGTTATATCATGACGGCGCGAAAATAATAGCCGTCAGTGACGTTTTCGGCGCGATACATAATCCCGATGGGATCGATATACCGGGCCTGAAACAACATGTGAGCAAAACCGGCAAAATCACTGGATTCGAAGGCGCCGAGGAAATCGGGCGTGATGATATTATTACAATGAAATGTGATATCCTGGTGCCGGCCGCCCTTGAAAATGTTATAACCTCCAAAAACGCCAGAAACATCAAGGCGAAAATCGTCGCGGAAGGAGCCAATGGCCCCACCACCACGAATGCGGATAAAATACTGGAGTCTCGAGGTATATTTGTTATCCCCGATATTTTATGCAACTCCGGAGGAGTAACCGTAAGCTACTTCGAGTGGGTACAGGACCGCATAGGCTATTTCTGGTCGGAAGACGAGGTCAACAGAAGACTGGAACTGATAATGGCTAAGGCGTTCAATGATGTTCTTGAAGTTGCCATTGAGAATAAATGCAATATGAGAATCGCCGCCTTCATGCTGGCCATAAAAAGAGTCCTTGATGTTACGATGATGCGTGGGGTCTACGCTTAGATATGGATAATTTTCTCCTGCAGGCGATATTTTTCCTTCCGCCGTTTCTTCTGGCGATCTCCGTCCATGAAAGCGCCCACGGTTATGTCGCCTACAGGTTTGGCGATCCCACCGCCAAGAACCTGGGAAGGATTACCTTAAATCCCATCCCCCATATCGATATTCTCGGCCTGATCGCCATTTTTCTGGTTCATTTCGGCTGGGCCAAACCGGTTCCTGTAAATCCTCAGAACCTGAAAAATCCCATAAAAGACAATCTCTGGATCTCCCTGGCGGGACCGGCCTCGAATCTGCTTCTGGCGATAGCATCGGGAATTGTGTTCAGGATTCTATCGCCTCTTTTATCCGCCAGCGAAGCGGGCGTATTTATCCTGATGATGATTCAATTTTCGGTTATACTGAATATCGTTTTGATGGTGTTTAATCTTTTTCCCATCCCTCCGCTTGACGGTTTTCATATCCTCGAGGGTATCGTGTCCCATGATATCTATTTGAGTCTCCAGAAATTTCGGGCCGCCGGTCCCATGATCCTTTTCGGATTGATAATTCTCTCCAGCGTGAGCGGCCTAAATATTTTCGCTTTTATTTTTAATCCGTTCGTAAAAATAATCGGAGGAATATTATTAGGTGAACCTGTCGGCTGGTAAATTTAACATTATTCTGATTCTGTTCTCCTGGCTGTTTGTATCTTCCTGCATCCTGATCCCCGCTGAAAAACCTTTGAATCCGCGGATGCTTTTTACCGTCGGTTCGGAATTTCTTGAAAATACGGAATCAATTGCTGTTAAAGGTGCGATAGATTTTGAAGACGGATATCACAGGGAATCCGGCTCGTTCAATCTGATTATAAACCGCGGCGATTCGCTTGCCTTTCTTATAGAAGGCCCATTTAAAATCGATATTTTCCGCCTGGTAATCGTAAACGAAACAGCCTATGCCATAGATAGAGAATCCGATAAATGGACCGTTGCGGCGGCGGACGAGAAATTGATCATACCTGATTACGGTATCCGCGGCATAACCCCCGATCTGTTGGGCTATTACATATTCCCGCAGTTTTATTTATCGGGCGATTCCAGATTCAATCCTGTTAACATGACCATTTCAAAGGACGGTTATGTCTTTCATTTAAATCCTTCTAAAAATCAAAAATCCTTCGCTCTTTCGGGTACGGATTCGGATTTGTTCGCCATTTACAGCCGCAGAAAAGACTCAGGCGGCGGTTATTATCCGTCGAAAATCTCCATATCCCAGCGTGATGAAAGCTGGCGGATAAGCCTTGAAATTGATAAAATAAGGCTGAATCCGAAAATACCCGCCAGGATATGGGACCGGGATTGATAATATCATAATTAATAACCGCTTACAATCCTTACGAAATGCAAATAAAACTTGACATTTCACCTGGTTTATTTAACTTGTGGTGAAACCTTGCTAAGGCGAAAAAATGAATCAAATTCTTCTTACGAATTGTTTTAAGAAAAAAGAAACGTCGATCATTGATATTCCGATAATAAAACGGGAGCATTTTGATGAATAATAAAACCAGAATATTTTTATACATCGCTTTCGTAATAATCTTTTGTGGCGGCACATTAGTTACACACGGCGAACCGGCCGGGGGAAATACGCAAAAGGATAATTATAATGATTCCGTTGTTGATCCCCGGAATACCCCGATAATTCTGGAACACGGCGGGCCCGATCCGGGAGGATATTATTTTATAGACAGCGATGATCCTGCATTGAACGCCCCGATTTTTAACTGGACGGATATATCGGGCTTCGGCACGCCGGTTCCGCTGGACGACGACGATACCGAGGGTCCTTTTCCCATAGGATTCAATTTTTCTTTTTATGGCGAGATTTACGATCAGTTTTATGTATGCTCCAACGGCTTTGTCTCATTTACAGGTACGTCTACTCAATATAATAACAGGCCTATTCCTCATCAGGAAGAGCCCAACAGTCTCCTGGCGGTATTCTGGGATGATCTCAATCCCGAAAACGGCGGCCAGGTTTATTACTACTCAGACACCACTGCAAATCAAACGGTTATATCATTTGACGGATTGCCGCACTACTCGAATTTCGGATCTCTATATTTCCAGGTTTTATTAAACGGTGACGACAGTTCTATCGTTTACCACTACGGTATAATGGATCACGGCGGGCATGGCAATAACGGCGCCACCATCGGTATTGAAAATTTCGACGGTTCTATCGGAACCGAGTATATCTATAACCAGCCCGGTATCCACGACAGTATGGCGGTCTATTTCGGTTTCGAGCCGCCTTATTTCGGCGAGCATGAGGTGCGCCCCGCGGTGTTTATCGATCTTCCGGAGTTCGGTCTGGTCGGGGATAGCGTCACCGCAACGGTTACTTTCGTTAATCAGGGTACCAATATGGAAGATTTTCCGGTTCGCCTGATAGTCAACTATGACGGCGGCCAGGTTTACAACGAAACCGAACAGATTACGGGCCTGGATCCCACCGCTTCCGTCGATGTCTCATTCCCGGCATTCATACCCGCGCAGGCGGGGAATCATCAATTTATCGCCATCAGCGAATTGACCGGCGACGAAAATCCCGCCAACGATACTCTGTTCGAATATTACTATGCCTACGGATCGATGTACTACGCGGGATTCGATTTGACCGATGGTACGTTTATCGGCGACGGCGACTGGCAATGGGGCGAGCCGACGTCCGGGCCCAACGGCGCGCATTCCGGAACGAAACTCTGGGCTACCGATCTGACGGGAAATTACGGCAACTACATGCTGGCGCATCTGGTATCCCCGCCGTTCGCTATTTCGGATAACGCGTTTATGGGTTTCTGGCACTGGTATAATATCGAGGCTTATTGGGACGGCGGTAATGTAAAGATTTCCACCGATAACGGCGTTACCTGGGAGGTTATCGCCCCCGATAACGGTTATGACGGGGTCGCCAACAGCTCAAATCCCCTGAGTGGCGAGGGAATCTTTACCGGCCATGCGAATGCCCGCTGGCAGTTCGAAACCTTCGACCTCTCCGCCTATGTCGGCGCTGCGGTAATGTTCCGCTTCGATTTCGGAAGTGATGATGCTATCACATACGCCGGATGGTATATCGATGATTTCACCATCTACGGGGGAGCCGGAGCGGAGCCCGGGTATATTGCGGGTTCTGTAACGGATCTGTCAACCGGGAATCCTATCCAGAACGCTATCGTCGTCGCCGGAAACACGGCCGACACTACCGACGCGTCCGGTGTGTATATTCTCGGACTTATCGCCGGTACTTATTCGGTAACAGCTTCCGCGACATATTATAATTCGCGAACGATAAACGGTATCGAAGTTATCGAGGGTAATACAACAATTCGGGATTTTGCCTTAGCCGCGCCCGCCATTCAGGTTGATACAACCCCCCTCATCGCCTCGGTGGTCCGGGGCGATACGGCGGTATTCACGCGAAATATCGCCAATACCGGCAACGGTAACCTGGAATTTACCATAAGTATCAGTATCGGTGACAGGGTGATGAACGTAAATCCCGAGATCCGACCGGCGAAAAATATTACCGGGGACGGAAACAAACGCCTATCAAATAAATCCGAGTATTCCCCGGCATATACCCCCGGCGAGCCGCCCGTTATACTCGATTTCGGGGATGAGCTGTTCAGGTTTGATCCGGAAACCCCGACAGGCGACCAGCGTATTCTCGGCATTGAATTCGACGGTTTATATTTCTGGTTTACGGGAGCCAACGATCAAATCAATCACAAACTCCACAAATTCGATATTAATGGCAGCTATATCGAATCGTTCGATCAGGGTACCTCCTCCACCTGGGGATGGCGCGATCTCGCCTGGGACGGGCAGCATCTATACGCTTCCGACGAAAACGAATTCGCCGTAATAGATCCCGCCACCGGCCAGAAGATCGGCGATCTTCCCATGCCCACGGTTTTCAATCCGCCTTTGAGAGCCCTGGCCTGGGATCCCGCCACCGATCATTTCTGGGCCGCCAACTGGGAATCGCCTATAATAGAATTCGATCGTACCGGTAACGTAATCAACAATTATTTCAACAGCAAATCTACCTACGGCATGGCCTGGGACGACGTATCCGAAGGCGGGCCCTATCTCTGGGTTTATTCTCAGGAAGGCGCTCCCGCCACCGAGATCTCCCAGTTCGATCCCGTGGCGGGTGAATATACCGGCATATCGTTCTACGCCATAGACAGCAGCGGAAACGATGCCATCGCGGGTGGTATATGTTTCACCACCGAATGGGACCCCTCGCTCGGTATAGTAGCCTGCGTATTGCAGGATGAATACGATCCCGATATAGCGGCCGGGTACGAAATCACGCCCGCCTCGCAGTGGCTGATCGTCGATCCCATGTCCGGAGTTCTTGCCCCCGCGCAGAATATCAACCTGAGTATCGTGATCGATTTCAGGGGCGATGATATCGTTCCCGATTCAACCTACGAAGCCAGCATCATGGTGCTCAACAACACTCCCGATACCCCTGAGATCCCCGTTACTATAGATGTAATAACTGGAATCGAGGAAGAGGTAACAAATCTGCCGCGAGAGGTCGCGTTGTATCAAAATTATCCCAACCCCTTCAACCCTGCGACAGGGATCAAATTCGCGCTGCCGGGGCAGATGGATGTAACAATTGAGGTATTCAATATCCTCGGGCAGAAAACCGCCACCGTCGCTGAAGGTTTGTTCCCGGCAGGATATCACAGCGTTACCTGGGACGGCGGCAGAGCGGCCTCGGGTATCTATTACTACAGGCTGATCGCCGGCGACAAAGTCATGGTCAAGAAAATGACGCTGCTTAAGTAACTGGTAGGTCGGGTTCCGAATCCCCGACTTTTAGTACACTGCGGTGTCGGGTCGCCTGACCCGACACCATTGTTTTTTTCGGTAAACTATGATTCCCGAAACGAAT